>PGXT01000125.1 GCA_002839285.1 Spirochaetae bacterium HGW-Spirochaetae-5
AACTTATCAGACCCCATCCCCCTAACCCCCTTCCCCACATGGAGAAGGGGGAAATTTAAGACAAAAACTTTTCCAAAAATAACTTAAAGATCCCCGACACAACCTCCCCCTCCCCATGTGGGGAGGGGGCCGGGAGGATAGGTCAGAGAGGTCCGCTCCGTCAACTTGCCAATCTCTCCGTCATCTCCAATATCTCCCCAATCTCCACCGTTGTAAACAATCCCCGAATCCCATCGGGATGCAGCACAGTAAACGGAGACTCAATCAGGTCCCGCTTCTGTACACTCTCTTTTACAAGAATAAAATCTTTAAGCAGATTTAAAAAATCGAGCTGACGTGAGCTCAGATTTGTATGACTATGAATAAACTGTTCAAAGGCCTTTGTTACCGTTTCAGGGAAGCTTTCAAGTATTTCAAGCCCCAGTATATGTTTGATAAACTGAATAAACTTTGCTTTACGGTTATTGTATACGCTTTTTAATAAAGCCTCGGTTACATGAGGGTGCTCGTCATGGAGCAGTTCTGCCAGTTCCTCCGCTTCGGTCTCTGTTATCTCTTTACCCTCTTTGAGTTTCTGAAGTACGGGATTACTCTCGGTCAGTTCCATTATAAGTTTCTCTACCATTTCACGGTATTTTGATACACTCACCGCCGAGTGTTCCGGGCCGAACTCAACAAACTCTTTTGTTTTAATTAAATCGGTTAAGTCAAACTTTGCAGGTCCCGGGTTTATTAAATCCATATCAATTAATTTCATCAGTGGAGATAACTTTTCACCAAGCTCATCAAATGTTTCGTCAGTCGCCTTTGCCCAGAAGTTATTTGTCTGAGACTGTCTAATTATATTTTCTTCTTTTGCTACAATATTCGATGTCAGAGGGAGTTCACCAATAAGTTCTGCAATCCCGTCTTTCAATGTTTCAAACTTGTCCTTTTCGTCACTAAGTTTTGCAAGTGACGCTTCGAGCAGGTCTTTCTGAAAACGCATAGCTTTAAAATCGATCTGCGATACGGTTCTGAATAACGGTTTTATTGCATTCCTCAGAAATTCAATCTTCTCATGGTTCAGTTTTACCCAGAAATTGTCATCTTTAATTTTCTGAAGATCAGATGCCGATTCCTGTATCACAACCGAGTTCTGAGGCAGTTCATCTATCTGTTTTCTAAGCCTGCTGATCTCTTTTACTGCAATTGCATCGTTCTGAATATCTATCGCTTTCTCAATCTTATCAAGTCTTACTCCAATGAAACGGACAGGAAGCGGAATCTGAGCTGAAGGCTCCTTCCCCTTCGGATTGATTTTAAAGTATTAGAAATTATCCCAGCAGTCGATGATAAGAAATTTATCTTTCTCTGTACACCAGGGTTTTATTTTATCCGCTTCAAGCAGTCTTGTTCCGCGTCCTATCATCTGCCAGAATTTTGTGTATGAATAAACAGGTTTGGCAAATACAAGATTTACCAGTTCCCTGATATCAATCCCTGTATCGAGCATATCAACGCTAATGGCAATACGGGGCATATCCTTATTTGTAAATTGTTCAAGAAGCCCCCCTTTCCCGTGCACGCGGGGATCATCTGAAACAAGGACTTTTGCAAGTTCACCTTTATGCTCAGGGTAAAGAGAATCAAAAATCTGTTCTATTCTCCGGGCATGGGACATGGAAGCACAGAAGAATATTGTTTTTCCGGGAAGTACACCATTGGAATCTTTAATTGATTCTTCCATGAACTCTCTTACAATGAGCGCATTTGTACCCTTATTGGTTACTGTTTTTTCGATCTCGGTACCTTCGAAATTTATCTCTGCGACCTCTTTACCTTCGAGTATCAGTTTTTTCTGATCCTCAAGCGATATGGTCCGCTTACTGATCCCCTCATCCTGAAACTTTGTGTGAATCTTCATCACCTGAAAATTGCAAAGGTATGGTGGATTGTTATTTACAGCTTCCTCGTACGTATACGCAAAGGTCGGCACGCCATTGTCACAGTTGAATAGCTTAAAGGTATTATGATCAATTATATCTGTGGGTGTTGCAGTCAGTCCAAGACTGATAGCTTTGAAATAATCGAGCACTTCACCATATGTGTTATATATGGAACGGTGGCTCTCATCAATAACAATCAGATCAAAGAAATGAGGCGACAGCGTATCAACCTCATCACGGATTATATTCAGCATAGTCGGATAAGTTGAGATATAAATACGCCGGTCTTTGGCTATAAGTTTTTCACCCTCATGGGGCCAACGCGGTTCATTGGGGAGATGTTCCTTGAAAGCCCTCAAACCCTGTTCTCTCAATGCAATTCTATCAACCAGAAAAAGAACTCTTTCTGCATGACCGGCGCGCATCAGAGCATCAACAAGAGCAACGCATGTTCTCGTCTTTCCTGTACCAGTTGCCATTACCAGCAGAAAGTTCCGCTGCTTCTTTTCAATCCCTTCCATCACTGCGCGGATAGCCCGTATCTGATAATCTCGCCCTGCAATTTTTGTATTTATAAGCTCATCAGCTAAATGCTTTCTATGTCCACGAATATATTGAAAGCGTTCAAGGTCATCTCTTGTGGGGAAACCGATTACCTTACGCGGAGGATAATTTTCTAAATCCCAGAAATGGATCTCAAGTCCGTTGGTATAAAAACAGAACGGGAGTTTACCCCCATGCTGCTTTTGAATATTATAGCAGTACTGCTTAGCCTGCTCGCGGCCTATTGCAGCATCTTTTGAACTCTTCTTTGCTTCAACAACTGCAAGAGGTTTTGAATCTCTGCCGAGTAAAACATAATCACTGTACTGATGACCCTCAAAAGATGTCCGCGCCTCTGCCACTCCATCGGGCAACGGAACTGAAATATCAAACTCCCTGGTAACCTGTGTGAGATTGTTAACATCCCATCCGGCCTCAAGAAGTTTTGCATCAATAAGTTCTTTACGTGTTTCAGCTTCAGATTTCATCAATTACATTCACTTAATTTTGTATATATAACAAAACTCTTATATTGTTATATATTTCAAGCATAAAACACAGACAGGCTATTTTAATTTTATAAAATCCCGATTTTACAACAGTGCAAAAACCATCATACAGCATAACTAAAATACAACCTCTAATATATTTTCAAATACTGTTTATAATAAATCCAGCCCCATACAAACACAATAGGCATATATCACAAATAACAGATCACGCACGACGTGTGCGACGGGCTATCCCTGACGACGCCGGATATAGCCCTTCAACATGCTCGACATGAAACGACACAAAAAATATACAACACCATAAGTTTCTCCAGCAAAACAAAACCCGAATCACTAAAAGCCGCTGCGGCGCCTGAGCCTCAGGCCCTCCGCCACCTGAGGCCGCTCCATGACATCCATGTCATCGCGGCATTAGTCCATCCATGTCCGTCAGAGCCGCAGGGTTCGCGAAGGGAGGTGCGGCTATCCCCCTTGCAAAAGTTATGAATTAAAAAAAATACCCCCCGGCAAACCGCCGGTAAAAAAACACAAAATAAACTGCACTAAGTTCCTCTCCTTCATCAGGAAGAATTTTCATGTTTAATGAAACCATCTGAAAGAACAACCTCCATGCAAGCTTTCTATATGCAAGGTTAATCATAAGAACGATTGTAAAGACCCAATCCTTTAATTCGCCCCCCTGACTTCTCATATCTCCAGTTGCCAGATTGTAGTAGCAATCAAATCCCAGAATCTTCGCCCTTCTATCGTTAATAGTTTTCATTCAAGCACCTCTATTCTCAATATACCTCACTAAAACCCGGCATTACATCAACTGCACCCAATTGGTGAATAAAAAGACAATCAACTCTCTCGCAGGATAATTAAAGTATACAACAGTACCTGCGACAGAGAGTGACCTACACGTTTATATAGCGGAATTGGATAGAATAAACCCCATTTAATAAAGGGGGATGTTGAGCAGCGCGAAACGGGGGTATTTCGGGTTTCTATAACCGGTTGTTTAGAAAAGAACTTAAAGTATTTTAAATGATTCAAATCTCCCGGCCTTACGGCCACCCTCTTTGATAAAGAGGGTTTTACTTTTTCAGATTGAGAAGCTCCCTTTACTCATCAAAGAGGTCGGCAAACCCGCCGGGGTGATCCAATGTTAAATTGAACTACAGCAGGTACTTCATATAGCAGATTGTCAGATAATTGATATTAAAATGTAATTAATGATATGTTCTTTTCAAGTTCCGGAATATCGATTTTTACCGTACGCCAGAGAATTGTTACATCAACAACATCATATCCATGTATAAGTCTGTCACGCATACCGGCCATGATCTTCCATGGTACTGACTGGTATTTATTTCTATAATCTTCCGGAATTCTTTTTGTCGCTTCCCCTATAACTTCAAAACAGCGTATAATTGCATATTGAGTTTTGATATCTTTCTGAAAGTCATCAAAACTTAAGTCTCTTGAAAACTCCTGAATGTACCGGATAGAATTCTTAATATCGTTCAGATAATCAGTATAACTTCTTTCAGACATACTCCACCTCGGCAAGTATATGTCTGCCAATATCCGGTTTTAAATCGGATTTAATCACAAGATCGACTTTCCTGTTTAGTCTCTCTGAAAGTCTTAATTCTATATCAACCAGCGTAAATAGAGTAAGAGTAGATTCACTGTTTATATTTACAAGAACATCAATATCGCTCTCAGGTTTCTCTTCACCCCGTACAAATGATCCGAATATTCCAATCTGATCTATACCGAGTGCAGATAAGTTGTTCTTTTCTTCTTTCAGAATATTTTTTATATTTTCAATCTCCTGCATGAATCCCTCCTGGCAACAGAATTACTAACCGGCTTTAGTATTACATATAATAGACAATATTCATACCCTATCTAAATACTTTAAGTAAGTAAAAGCTGAATGTCAAACACAAATTCTAAACAGAGCCACGGTCAAATTCAGATTTCAACATACTCCAAACCCCTTTGTTAAATGGGAAAAATAAAGAAAAACCATCGTGATGAGAACCCGGGAATAATCCCCCCTAACCCCCCTTGGAAAGAAAGGGGGGAATTTTTTAAAGCACACTCAGAATTTATTCAGCACATTCTTGACCCCCTTTCCTCATCAAGGTCGGCTTATGTGCATCCATGCACACGCCGGAGGGATAAACTCCACTTGATATATAAAAAAATTTAAAACCAGGAAAAAAGTTTTTACTTACCGCTCCCGCCGGACGTATTAATATAATAAGCATAAATTCAAACACCCGGGACAAACTCAATGGCAAAAGTAAAACCCGCTTCATTTATAAACTCTATTCACGGCCGGATAGGAAACATCATCTTCTACAATGTAAACGGATCCCAGTATGCCCGTTCATACACAATCCCTGCTAATCCACGAACAGAAGAGCAGCAGAATAATCGCATGAGATTTGCCGATGCAGTAAAACTCTGGCAGCAGCTCTCCGATGAAGAGAAGTCTGTCTTTAACACCCGGGCAGAGGGTACACCGCTCAGCGGCTACAACCTCTTCATCTCAGTGACATTAAAAGGGATTACACAGGAAACAGAAACTTCGGCTGAAAGAATTTATATAGCAGTCAAACTGCCGCCAGCTATATTACAAAGAGCCGACACCTCCGTTATTGCCGGCTTATACATCCCTTTATCCTTTAATAATCATCAATTAACAGTAAAATCACTGAAAATACCCCCGGGCGAACCGGCAAAGGCTGCATAGAACTAATCACCAGCCTCAATCGTAGTCTCTTTGATGATGCAGCCGTTAATACATGCTTTATTCACGGGTAACCTACCGAATACTATAGATTTAATTACTGCTGCACTAATACAAACTGCAATGATTCTAACCATAACATACAACAGCACCTATGACAGAGAGTGATTTACACGTTTATACAGCTGAATATGATAGAGAAACCCCCTTTAACAAAGGGGGATTGTTAAGCGAAGCGAAACAGGGGGGATTTCAGGTTTTAAAACCGGATGTTTAGAAGAGAACAGGATGAATTTTAAATCATTCAGATCTCACGCCCCTCTGGCCATCTCCCCCATAATTGAGCAGTTGTATCACACCCTTCTCTTTTTAATCTGCATCAGACTTCTCTCTGCTTCATCCCTGAATATTTTATTATTCCCATTCATCAGTTCTTTCAGTATCATTATAATCTCATCGCTGTCAAAAGCCTGGAATGCCCGTATTATCTTCCACTTCAGCAATTCATCATCAGTACCGTTATAAGCATTGAGTAAAACATTTTTACTTCTACAGTCGTTATAATTAAATGCAATATGACCGATAGCGTCAACTATCTCCACCTTTTGTTCTGCAGTTCCGTTTTCTAAAACACTCTCTAAATAAGGCAAAGCACCGGGCCCGATTCTTATAATAATTCTTATTACAATATCCCGGGGCAATGGGTATGATTTCTTTTTAAAATCTATTAAATCAATTTTTTTATGCTGATTAGTTCCGATTTTACCTGCAAGGGGGAGTAAATACTTTAAAGAATCAATACCGGACTTTTCGATAGCTTCGCAGAGTGCAATTTTCGTGTAGAGTTTTTTTTCAATTATTAACAGTTCACATAGAAGCGGTAACGACCCGGGTATTTTTCTCTCACCTGCAATAACAGCCCCGATTGTCCGTTCAACGGCGTTTTCACTTTTCAATAAATCTATAATTTTATTATCATTTAAAGATCTGTATTTGTCCGTTTCTTCACCGGTTGCATATCCGCGGTTCTGCAGCTGTTTAATATCGCTTTTCATATAATGTCATCATTACTTCTTTACTTCTTTACTTCTTTAAACTATACTGATGAAGAATGTCATATAATTCTTTTACTTTTCCATCTTTTGAATATTTCATATTTTTATCATTTGCGTAATCAATAACTGTTTTTCCAGAACTATTTTTCTTATTAACATCAGCACCATGTTCAAGGAGATACCGATACATTTCTAAATCAGATCTGAATGTTAATATCCAGGTATGCAATGGTGTATTCCCGTATTTTATGTCCGATGCATTAACATCGGCGCCTGATTCAACCAGCAGACGGAGTGTTTCAGAATCCTTTGCATAATGCAGCATAGTGCCTCCAGATACTGAATCTCTTTTATTGATATCACCACTATATCCAAGAATCAGCTTTAATATCTCCTCTGCTTTTTTCTTTTTTTCAGGAGTATTTGAAACGGTAAACATGTTTACTGCAGTATTAACCGGGGTATCACTATATTCGTTTCCGGATTTATCGGGATCGGCTCCACGATCCAGTATATACTGAATGCTCTTTGCATCATATGACATTATCGCCTGGTTAAGCTGATCAGGTTCTGTATATTCCGGCTTGCATCCTGCTGCCGGTATTAATCCTAATATTAGTACTAATTTATATAAATCTTTCATATTTATATATCCTCCGTAAAGTGGAATTAGCCCTCCTGCTTCTCATTGCAGCCTGAACATATTCTATCATGTAATGAAACGACACTGCCGCATTTTCTGCAGATCCATTTTTTACTTTCAATTTTTAAAAAATATTCAACTCCATTATCTTTCACCATTTTACTGTTTTCAAGTAAACTTGTTTTATATCTGCTTTTATAACTTTTTTCAAGATTTTTAATTTTTACACATGGAAACTCACTGCACTCATAGCAATAAGTCAGCCCCTTCCCTTGCGCGCAATCTCTGATTTTACAGACTCTGCATCTTTCCGGTTTACCGGCATCGTCTCCAAGACATCCATGACAGGGTTTTTTGTCTTTAAGATGAACATAGCAGACCATGCAATTCATTCCGCAGGGGGCGAACAAAAAATTGTCAATCTTATCAGGCATTATCATTTGATTTTCCTATTGTGATGTACACACCGTTTAAAAACCAGACCTGGCTTTATTTCATCGACTCCATCAATTCAAAATAATACTTCGATTCCCTTGTTTTATATAACTGATACCATGCCTCAAGTGTACTCCCTTTCATCACACCGGTTTTTTTAAAAACCTCATAAGAGAACTCCAGTGGAGCAAGTCCCGATGCTGTTATTAAATTATCATCAGCCGCTGCAGGCTGATCAACATAATAATCACTTCCGGAGTATCCGGGACAAAACATTTGTAAAAACTCTTTATCATTACTTGTATGTTTCCGGTTATTCAGCAGACCCTCACGACCCAGCGCGACTGTTGCTCCGCATATTCCCGCAATGATTACTTTTTTATCTATAACATCAGAAACAATATTTAATATTTCCTCATTTTCCTTATTATCATTATCCATCCATGTGTCTGCTCCGGGGAGAACAAGCAGATCCCCCTCTTTAAATTCGGTATTAGAAATATCTTTATCGGGTGTTATAACAATTCCACCCATTGTCGTAACCGGTTTTAAAGTATTTCCGATTTTTATCAGCTTTACTTTCTCTTTACTTTTATCCAGATATCTGCCGCTATTCAATTCTGCAAATATAAAACCGGTTTCCCAATCGGCTAATGTATCTAATACATATACATAGCAGGTTCTGCATTCTGTTTGTTCAGGCATCTCTCTCCCCCCGTTTCTTCTTTTGTATTTTATCAATTAAACCGGAATCAGATGAAGCTGACAACACTCTACTGATTACCGTTCAGTATTAATCTCATTGGAATCATCTTCGATTTTACAAAGCCCGCGTTACTATAAAAGTTTATAGCAGGATCATTATTGAAATCAGTCAGCAATGTTATTCTTAAAACATTTTTATCACGGGCAAATCTGATGGCTTCATTTATCAATTCTTTACCGTAATTTTTACCTCTAAAATTTTTATCAATAATCATATCCTCAAGTACTGCTGCTTTACCCCCTAATGCCGTGCTTATACTGTAAAGGAGACTTACCATACCTGTGATAATACCATCAATTGTTAAAACCAGAATTTCACCAATACCCGGATTTTCAAGTATTTCTTTTAATCCATTTTTCTGTTTTTCATAATCTGCTTCGAATTCAATATCCTGCGAAAACAACTGATTCAATAAATAGATAAGACTCTCCAGATCATCAATGTGAGCAGTTCTAATCTCTTTTTTCATTTCTGTTCCACCGTAATTGTAGTGATTGTAAATTGTAAGACGTAAGAATTATTACTATGATTTCCTAATAAAGATAAAAAAGTCATTATTCACCAGTAATGACCTGTTTTCTTCCATTATAAATATTGCATTATTGTAATGAATAAATCATGATCAACTCTTAAAGCGGTCCGGTTTCAGGATATAATTGCTTATCAGATAACTGCCCGTTAAAGATATTATCAGAATTACCGTAAAATCAAAAAAACAATTATTCATACTATACTCTGCCATTATCTGCTGCATAATAATTACTAAAGGGAAATGAATAAGATACATATTGTACGAGTTTTCAGAAAAACTTTTTTCCAACGGAGAACTGCTGTCCCAGTACCTGAAAAACAGAGTTATCAATAGGCCGGTAACAGATACTGCCGATAGAACATGCCCTATGGAATACATAATCTTAAGTTCGTTTCCGGGAACTTTTCCTACGTAATAATCCGACATTATTTTTATTAAAAACATAAAAGAAACAAAAGTTAAAATGATCCAGTACGATATTTTTTCAGATTTTAAATCATTGGTAAATAATCCATTATAAAATGAATATATTCCTGCAAGATAAAAAGTAATATAAAGAACTAATCGTGACGGCTGAAAGAAAAACAAAGGAGTAACATTGTACCATGGTGCGTCACCGAATAGTGAGTTTTCCGGAAGGAGGATATTTACCAGATAAAATACCGCAATAGAAGAAATAAGGAGTAAACCATACATGCGGTGTCTTTTGCTAAGATAATTTTCTGTTTTGATATACTGCTTATTCTGATATTTTTCTACGAATTTTATGATGTAAAAGATTAAAGCAGTAACGATAAAAATAACAAGAAGCATCAATATAAACCAGAGATGATTTATATTAAATAAACCTTCAACTGCAGTAAGCCCCAGATCAGCAGCTCCGCTTCGTAAAGAGAAGATACTGGCCATGTAATGAATATAAAAGCTGAAAAAACTTTTTGATAAAAGATCCGCATTAGACGAGAAATTCTTTAATCCTATATATGAAACAATTGGGCATGAAATCAGAGCAAAAATAACATATGGAACAGCAAGCAGTTTGAATTTCGACTTAACAAATCCGCCGAAGCCTTTATGAATATATGATTGAATAACAAAATATCCTGAAAGAAAAAATAGTATCGGCATCATAAACACGTCCATAAGGCTTATTACAACTCCAAAGATCTCATTCTTTGATGTATCATTTGCCCACCATGTATAGCCGGGTACAAAACTTAAGGCCGCATGAAATGTTATTACCAGAATTATAATAAAGGTTCGAAGATTATTAAAAAAATGAAGCTGACCTGTTTTTGGTAACGCCGGGGCTTTATTCATCTGCAGTCTCTCCTTCTTTTGCCTGTTTAAAACTGCTCTCGTACATGCCGTTGATCACCTTAAGACGCGCCGGTGGTTGTGCAGTTTTCATAGGCTGGTACACTACATCACTCTTCCCTTTTTCAGAAGGCTGTTTCAATTTCTGTGTAAGATGATAAAATGTGATTGTGTCTGCAAAATCTTCTGCCCAGCTTTTGGAGGAGTACGCCGACATGACCGGTGTACGGGATAGTTTTTCGTATAACGATGATATTTTTGAAGCATCAATTGTTGCAGGATAAAGCCCGTAGGCATGAAGATCTCTGCTCTCTGTTATCTCTGTTTTTTTATCCATAACTTTGTATGATACCCATAATCCCTCTACAAAAGGGGTCATGCCGCCCGAAAGCCCCTGTGCTGCAGCATAATTCGGATCGGTATAGGGTGTCCGGGGATATACATAATCAACAATATGTGACGTCTCGTGCAGCAGAACATACATAAAGGCTGTATATTTTTTACCGCAATCAACCTTTACATGTGCATTATCATTATTTTTAAACATCGAGTTTTCACGATAAGTGAGCCACTCTGAAATTCCCGTAGTGAATACTGAAGGATTGATGTAAAGAATAGTATATACTTTGCGGTCTTTCGATAAGATAAAATCTGTCATTCCGGCACCAATAAAATTTTTTACAAAATGAATGCGCACAAGGGAAGATTGGATTACCTGTCTGTTCGCAGAAGGGATTACTTTAATGTATTCCGCAAACATCTTCAATTCGCCGGCAGTCGGCATGTACGGCTGATAGTCATTTCTCTTATCAAATCGCATAAGAGATTTTATTATTGAATCAGGAATAACCTGAATCCGGGATTCCAAAGTTGTTGCAGGATCAAACTTATAATCTGCAACATTATGATACCCGTCATTAAGCAGATTATTTCGATTCGCTGCTGCTGTACAAGAGAGAATAAAACCAATGGCAAGATAAATAAAACATACTGTAACTTTTTTTATACTCATGTTGACACCACCATCTGCGGTAATACTTAAATGATTGTTAAT
>PGXT01000126.1 GCA_002839285.1 Spirochaetae bacterium HGW-Spirochaetae-5
GTACGGTTTTTCAGTTCAATAATAAACTGGTCCTCGCCTGTCGGTTTATGGTAGACTGAGTAATCACTGATTATTTTTTCTCCGCGTATAAAGTCTTTGTCTTTGGAAGAGTATACTGATGACAGAAAAACGTTATTCTGATTAATTACTTTTTCCAGATTATCTTTCAGAGGAATATCTTTTAATCCTTCAATTGCCAGAATAGATTCCGCATGGGACCACTGTTTTATATCACTGTCCTCTTCGTATATAATGGAGATGTCGATTCCGTTATTGCCTGAGAGTATTTTCCCCACGCGATGTGTAAGGAGTTTCAGGGCATAAAAATGAATATAGAAGGTGTAGGCATCTATTCCGTTTATTCTATTTTTTTCAGTTATATAATTTTTACCTGTGCCTGAAATTTCAGTCTCTGTATATATATCTTTAATATCTGTTACAGCCTTCAGTCTGTCACGTGCAGTTACCATCATATCTATAATGTCCGGTCTGAAAATGCTGAAGTCAGTTTCATTTCTGTGCGATCTGTTACGTTTCCTGTATTTAGATTCGTTTCGAACGACGGAGTAGATGTTGTCGCTTAGTATCCATGCCGGTATCAGTTCATTGAATAACGGAGATATGTTCTGCTTAACTGCAGAAGGTTGAGTGATAAGGGAGAAGGGGAACTCAACCTTCTGAGGGAGAGTGACTGCTCCAGTTGAGATTACAGTATAAGGTGACCTTTTGTATTCAGCGGGAAATTTAATGCTCGAACCCAGTCCGAAGAACATCCCTTCACCGGGGAGTATCTCCTGATCGGGGAGACGTGATGTATGGTTCGATCCGACATTCGCTCCGTATCCCATATTGCCTCTCCCTCCCGGCCATATAGCTGCGATAAGCAGAGAGTGATGGTGTGCCGCAGTGAATGGTCCGGCGAATGATGATGTTATCTCGGCTTCACCGATGGCGGAGTTCGGACCGATGATGCTTTCAGTAATAAGGCACTGTCTTTCAGCATGTGTGTACTCCATCAGCAGGGAATTCCGGATTATCGATTTGGAATCGATGCTGCACCCCCACTGAATGATTGAGCCTGAAATTTCTGCCGCGGATCCTATAAATGTTGTGCCATTTTCTGAACTGAGAATTATTGAATCAGATATCAGCGATGCCCCTTCGACTATTGTCATATCACTTATAAATGAGTTCTTTACAGAAGTTGTGTTTATAATGCGGCAGTTGCACCCTATATATCCGGAGTCTAATGAAATCTGTTTTGCATAGCAGGAGCAGAATTCTTCGTAGTCTGTTTTATCTTCCAATGAGAGCAGGTTTTCTGCAGTTGACATCTTCATCTCTGCAAAGATACTGATAGCCCGTTCACCGGTTTCGGGTCCGACAGCAATTTTTATTCTGTTAGCGAAGGTGTTTTCTCTCCCTGCGGTAATTGTATTTATGTTATACAGAACGGAGTATCTTGAAATTATATAGTTTGCAATAAGACCGCATCTGTTTATGAGCGATTCATCATCAATTTTCGAATCTTTAATTGTGCTGTCGTATATTCCGGACTGGAGTGTTATTTCATTTTCAATTTCAAGGGGGAATCCTGTAAATCTTCCCAGGTAACACTTTCCGTAAAAGCGGGAGTTTATAATAAACGATGTGAAAAAACCGTCTGTTACAAAAACAGTATCCCAGTTTTCCGCATGGTTGTTTTGTTTTTTAAGCTGGCCGATCTCTTCAATTGTAAGACTTCGATAGCCGGAAGATAAAGTCTTTTCATCAATGGATGATTTTATCTCTGCAGCTTTAATCAGCAGTTCCGATTCTGCAAGGATTGAATTAAGGGTCTCTTTAAAGTTTATCATTTTCTCACCGGCTTCCAGTTTGAAATTTTAGTATACTGCAGTGACAAATTTATAATCAGTCACCAGTTAAAATAACTTAGAGTTTGATTCAAATTCACTACAGCGATCAACGATTGAAATTGTACTGACTTCAGGCTTCGACTCCGTTCAGCCAGCGTTAAATTATGCTCCCTGAGCGGAGTCGAAGTGCTAATTGTATTATTTCATTCATAAAATGTTATAATCAATCAGATTCTGCATAACAGAATTTATATATATTGTACAATAGGGAGTTGTAAAGCAAAATTTGCGGGTGTAGAATTAAACCGCTTACTAATCCAGTCAGAATTAATAAGCGGTTGCATGCTCTATCTGTTTAGAGCCGGATAATCTGTGTAACCCTTCGCACCGGGTGTATAGAATGTACTCTGGTCCCATGGTGCTGTTTCTGCATTTGCAGTAAATCTTTCAGCCAGATCCGGGTTTGATATATAAAGTTTTCCATAAGCAACGAGATCAGCATCGCCTTCTTCAATCACTTTGTTTCCGCTCGCTCTGTCGAAATTGCTGTTTATCATAAGTGTGCCTTTGAACATCGGTCGGTATCTTTTTGCAATGTGAGTTTCGGCATGCGGTACTTCAGTGACATCGGTAAACGGCTCTGACAGGTGAAGATACGACAGGTCGTAGTTATTGAGTCTTTTTACAATGTAATCAAAAGTCGGGATAGTCTCTTCATCAAGAGTCATTCCGAATACTCCATGAAGAGAAGGATTGAGTCTTAAACCTATACGGTTTTCAGGAACATGTTTTTTAATTTCATCAAGAACTTCAAAAAGTATTCTTCCGCGGTTTTCAATTGACCCTCCATACTCATCTGTGCGGTTATTTGAAGTGCGGCTGAAAAACTGATGAAGCAGATATCCGTTTGATGCGTTTTTTGCTGCTCTTCCATAATCGGAGATGGTCTCTTTTATTTCATCAATTGTCATTGCTTTAGGCGTAACAGTATCTTTGAATCCTTTTGGTGTATAAGATTTTGAATTTGGATTAAGTGCAGATGAAGAGAGGGGGAGTTCTCCATTATGGAAATCGGGATGGGACATTCTCCCCACATGCCAGAGTTGTATAAATATTTTCCCACCCTTGGCGTGGACTGCATCAGTTATTTTTTTCCATCCCTCTGTCTGTTCTTCTGAATATATTCCGGGAGTATTGATGTATCCCACTGCACGTTTTGATATCTGAGAGCCTTCTGATATGATGAGGCCGGCAGATGATCTTTGAGCATAGTATTCAGCCATAAGATCAGTGGGAATATTTCCCGGATTATCTGCACGGCTTCTTGTCATCGGCGCCATTACTATCCGGTTTTTAAGTACAATTCCGTTCAAATTATATTCCTGTAAAAGTGCCTGAGCTTTTGACATATTATTCCCTCTGTTTGATTTATTATGTTGGATATAATGTTACTATAAGTAATTATTCCTGAATATATTTTTAGTGTAACAAACAAAAAACATATCCCCGCCGCCTTCGGCGGCGGGGATATGTTTTTCTTTTCATAAAAAAAGTTAAAAAACATCTACTATTATTATATATAAATAAAGAGTTTAATCAAATTCCAGGTTAAAATAAACAGTTTTAGTTTATTTTTGTTAATTTATTATTGGAAGGGTAGTTTTTATCGGGGAATTAGTCGAATTTTTCAGATCATTTCCAGAAAAAGCTGATGAATTCTTGTATCACCGGTAAGCTCCGGGTGGAAGCTGCATGCCAGAAGTTTACCCTCTTTAGCGAGTATTGGTACTCCTTCGAACTCTGCGAGTATTTCAACTTCTTTTGAGAATTCTGTGATTTTTGGTGATCGTATAAATATGCCGGCGAATGGTTCATCGAAATTTTTAACTTTAAATGATGCTTCAAAACTCTCCTGTTGTCTTCCGTAGGCGTTTCTTTTTACAGTGATATTCATCAGGTTGAGAAGGGGCTGATCGCTCTCTTCAGCTTTTTTTGCAAGAAGAATCATCCCGGCACAGGTTCCGAAAATTCCCATGCCGGATTTTACTCTCTCTAATATAGGGTTCATAATGTCATTTTTAATAAGGAGTTTGGCAATAACAGTGCTCTCGCCCCCGGGAATAATCAATCCGTCAATAGAATCGAGATCATCAGATGTTCTTATCTCCACACCCTCCGCGCCGATTTTTTTAACCATATCCAGATGCTTCTGAAAAGCACCCTGCATCGCCAGAACCCCTATCTTTTTAGACATCAGTATTTTCTACCAGCCTCTACCTGCAAGTTTGTCGCTCTCTTTAAGCTGCGACATTCCAATACCTGTCATAGGCTCACCGAGATTCTTTGAAATCTCGGCAAGTTTAGCCGGATCGTTGTAGAAAGTAACAGCCTGTACTATCGCCTGAGCTCTCTTTACCGGATCACCCGATTTGAATATGCCTGATCCGACAAATACAGATTCAGCACCAAGATGCATCATAAGTGCAGCATCAGCGGGAGTTGCAACTCCACCAGCTGAGAAATTAGGCACCGGAAGTTTACCTGTTTCAGCAACTTCAAGTATAAGCTCATAAGGTGCACCCATCTCTTTTGCAACAGTCATAAGTTCTTCTATGGGGAGATTTTTTATTCTTCTCATATCGTCCTGAAGTGTTCTCATATGCCTTACAGCTTCGATAACATCACCGGTTCCCGCTTCACCCTTTGTTCTGATCATTGCAGCGCCTTCGCCGATTCTTCGAAGAGCCTCTCCAAGGTCACGGCATCCGCATACGAAGGGTACTTTGAAATTTCTTTTATTTACATGAAATCTGTCATCAGCGGGGGTCAGAACTTCGCTCTCATCGATAAAATCGACTCCAAGAGCTTCAAGGATCTGAGCCTCAACAAAATGACCGATACGGCACTTTGCCATAACCGGAATCGATACAGCTTTCTGTATGCCTATTATCATCTCCGGGTCGGACATTCTTGCAACTCCGCCGGCTACACGTATATCTGCCGGGACCCGCTCAAGTGCCATTACAGCTGCTGCACCGGCATCTTCTGCGATTTTTGCGTGCTCAGGTGTTACAACATCCATAATAACTCCACCCTTGAGCATCTCTGCAAGGCCGACTTTAGTTTTCCAGGTGGATTCCTGTTTTTCAGACCATTTTGATTTATTCATAGTGATATCTCCAGTTTCGTTTTTTCTAAGTTTATTTAAAAATACAGGCTGAGCGCAGTAATTATTTTTTAACGGATATAAATGAACAAATCCTTTAAATTTTTCAGGCAGAGGGAGATTTTCCGGCTGCTAAACATCAATTAATGCGGTACCTGTATAATTTTAACATAGTTATTAAGTTGGGCATAGTAAATAAAGGACTTTATTTTTCAATTTGTTTTTTTATTGGAAATCGGGGTCAGAGCCTGAATTCAGGCTTCGACTCCGCTCAGCCCGAGTTAAATTCGGCTCCCATAGAAGAGTCGTAGAGCTGATTGTGTTAATTCATTCGTTAACCGCTATAGATATAATATTTACAGCCTCTCTGTGTTTTTTTGTTAAGTGATAATAATTTTTTACTTTCTTTTTTTTACAGAGGATGGTTAATATTAAATGTATTAAAAAGAGTTTCTATCGTTGAATAAGCAGTAGATTGTCCTGTTTGTATGTAATATAGACTGTTTAAAGAGCAGAATCCGCATTAACTGATAATCGAGAATACGGTGAGAGGTGTAGCTGGAATTATGTCAAAAAGAATCACTATATACCGTCTTATTGCAGTATTATCAGTTTTTATGTTCGTTTCGTGTAGAGGTGATTATAGTCAGAATATAATTGCAGAAAAGGGCAGCATAACTCTCAATAATCATGATTTTGAAAGAGGAGTAATTCCTCTGGATTACTACTGGGAGTTTTACTGGAACAGACTTTATACTCCTGAAGATTTTGTAAAAACAGCACCTGTTATGAGCGGCTGGATAAAAGTTCCCGGCGTCTGGAACGGTTATGATTACGGAACAGGTAAGGCGGGTGGGGATGGTTATGCTACCTACAGATTTACTGTAAAAAATATTCCTTCAGGTTCATACGGTCTTAAAATCTCCACTATGGCGACTGCATATAAACTCTGGATAAACGGAAAATTATTATCTTCAAATGGTACTGTCGCGACGGATAACTCAATGGTTCCGCAGCAGATGCCCGACGTTGCTCTTTTTGACACGGCAGGTGAGGATGTTGTAATTACAGTACAGGTGTCAAATTTTATGACGGATAAAGGGGGGATCTGGGGTAAAATATATCTGGGATCGGCGGACAGGATCATTAAGGAACGTTTAATAGCTGCAGGTATTGATCTTATGCTTTTCGGCAGTTTTTTTATTATGGCTTTGTATCATTTCTGTCTGTATGCCTTTAGAAGACAGAACCGTTTTACTCTTTTTTTCGGTCTTGGCTGTCTTGTCATAGCTGCACGGATTATTCTGACCGGTGAATTTTTTCTTGTTTATATTTTTCCAGATATAAACTGGAGCGTTGAAATTAAACTCGAATTTTTAACAGTGGTGGGCGGGAGTGTTTTTCTTTTAATGTTTCTCCGGGAGTTATTTAAAGAAGAATTCTCAGGCTTGTTTATATTGATTTTTCAGATTTTAAGCATTGTTTTTACTCTGATTACAATAATTCTACCAGTAAAAATTGCAGCTCTTTTCCTGCCGGGGTATCATCTTGTTATAGTAAGCGGTTTATTATATATCATTTACGCGCTTGTGAATGCTGTTAGAAACGGCAGAGATGATGCATTTTTTATTATGGGGAGTTATATAGTGCTAATGCTTGCTCTGATAAATGACATACTCGATTCAAATAATATTATTCACACAGGTTATTTTTTACCTTACGGTTTGTTTCTTTTTATTCTTCCTCAATCAATAATTCTTTCACGTGTTTTCTTCAGATCTTTTACTATGGTTGAGCAGCTTTCGGGAGAACTTCAGATTCTTAATAAACGTATTGATGAGGATAATAAAAACCTTGAATCAATGATAGAGGCGAGAACTTTCGAGCTCTCCGAGGCAAACAACAGACTGCATGAACTTGATCGTGCGAAGAGTGATTTTTTTGCGAATATATCCCATGAATTCAGAACCCCTTTGACACTTATGCTTGCTCCGATCAATGAGGCCTTGTCGGGTGTTAAATTAAACAGGGATACGTTTGAAATGATGCACCGGAACGGGAAAAATTTATTATCACTCATAACTGATCTGCTGGACATCTCGCGTATAACTGCCGGGAGAATGATTCTTGAGGTAGCCGAAACTGATATCGCGGGTCTCATAAGGCAGTTTTGCGATGACATGAAGGCATCTGCTAAACTTAAAAATATTGAGCTGACATATAAGCTGCCGGATTCGAATGTCAATGTCTATGTTGACCAGGGACGGATTGCCAATGTTATTTCAAATTTTTTTTCAAACTCTTTTAAATTTACGAACAGCGGCGGAAGGATAGAACTGAATTTATCAGCTGATGATAACTATGTTCTATTAAAATTCAGTGATAACGGCTGCGGTATTGAAGCAGATAAACTTGATATTATATTTGATAGATTTTCACAGGCCGATACAGGTTCAACCAGGAGATATGAGGGGACGGGGATAGGTTTATCTCTGGTTAAAGAGCTTGTTGAACTTCATGGAGGTGAAGTTTATGTAGAGAGCAGGCATATTAATGAATACCCGGAAAATCATGGCACAACTTTTACAGTGAAACTTCTTCCGGGCAGAGATCATTTTGAAGGGAGAGATAACATTGTCTATATAGACAATGATCGCGGACATTTATCTATGCCTTATGTCCGCGGACTAGACTCTGACATGTCCGGTTATCTGCCGATAATCGCAGATGATTCAGATGATATTCCGTCAATACTTGTTGTTGAAGATAATGATGATATAAGGAGACTGCTTCTTAAAATGCTCGGCAGCAGGTATATTGTCCATGAAGCATCTAATGGTCTTGAAGCTGTAGCCGTTCTTCAGGAGAAGGATGATATTGATCTCGTAATTTCTGACATTATGATGCCGGGAATGGATGGTCATGAATTGATTCAGTGGATAAGGGGTGATGAACGATTTGAAGGGCTTCCGGTGTTATTTCTCACAGCCCGAGCGGAAAATTTTATGAAAATTGAAGGTCTTGACCTGGGGGCAATCGATTATGTTACAAAACCGTTTAACATTGATGAACTTATACTTCGTATACGTAATCAGATAGAGCTTAAAAAACTCAGAAACTCACTTCTTAGAAATTATGAGATAATTTCAGCTAAATTGAGAGCTGTTAATTTAAGAACTGTCACGGGTGATAATGTTTATAAAATTGAAACTATCTGCAGTTTTATAAAAGAGCATTATATGGAGGAATTATTACGCGATGATCTTGCATCTGCTGTTGAGCTTAATCCGGATACATTCAGCCGTTTGTTTAATCTTCATACAGGGAGCAGTCTTCTGGATTATGTGAATGAACTCCGGATAAAAGAAGCAATGCGGCGCCTGAAGGAGTCTGATGAGACAGTAACCCGTATCAGTATATCTACCGGTTTTGATAATATAAGAACGTTCAACCGGGTATTTAAAAAATTCACAGGGATGACGCCGGGAGAGTACAGAGATTCGGGAACTTATACACCGGGAAGTTGAGTTCTTATCTATTTCTGAAAAGGATAATGAAAGTAAGCGGCCGTTAATTCAGCCGCTTACGGATAAATTTTAATCTCTCGTAAAAAGGTCTCTTGTAAACACTTTATCTTTTACATCATCAAGTTCATTATGATGTCTGTTTGTTACAATGATGTCAGACTCTCTTTTGAATTCTTCCAGTGATGTTACTTTTCTGGAGCCGAAGAAGTGATCCTCTTTTAAAGCAGGTTCGAATACAATGCATTCAATACCCTTCGCTTTTATTCTTTTCATGATTCCCTGAATTGACGATGCTCTGAAATTATCCGAACCCTCTTTCATTACAAGTCTGTATATTCCGACTTTTTTCGGTTTCTTCGCCAGTATCTGATCTGCCAGAAAATCCTTTCTGGTACTGTTTGAGTCAACTATTGCTCTGATAATATTATTCGGTACATGCTCGTAATTTGCCAGAAGCTGTTTTGTATCTTTAGGAAGACAGTAGCCTCCGAATCCGAAAGAAGGATTGTTGTAGTGAGACCCGATTCTTGGGTCGAGCCCTACACCTTCAATAATCTGTCTTGTGTCGAGATGGTATTTAAGCGCGTATGAGTCAAGTTCGTTAAAATATGCAACCCTTAGTGCAAGATAAGTATTTGAAAAGAGCTTAATCGCTTCAGCTTCGGTAGAAGACGTGAAAAGTACAGGCGTATCCGCATCAAGAGAACCTTCTTTCAGGATGTTTGCAATTACTTCCGCATCTTTTGACTGCTCACCGACAATAATTCTAGATGGGTGGAGGTTATCATATAGAGCTTTACCTTCTCTCAGAAACTCAGGGGAGAAGATCAGTTTCATTCCGGGGTACTTCTTTTTAATATTAATCGTGTAATCTACCGGTACGGTTGATTTTATACAGACAATTGCATTTTTATTATACTTTGCTATATCATCAAAAATTTTCTCGATTACTGAAGTGTCAAAAAAGTTACCCTCTGAGTTGTAATCCGTTGGTCCTGCAACAAATATAACCTCGGCATTTTTGTATGCTTCTTCGGGATTTGTTGTAGCTCTCAGATTGAGTTTTTTATTCGCTAAAAAGTCCGATATCTCGTGATCTTCAATAGGAGATAACTTTTTATTTATAAGGTCAACTTTCTCCTGTAGTATATCAACAGCAATTACTTCATGCTTTTGAGATGCAAGGACTGCAATTGATAATCCTACATAACCTGTTCCGGCTACTGCTATTTTCATTCTCTAACCTCTTGTTTTCATTGGTATAATTTCTTTAAATTTTCAGTAATTATTCCTG
>PGXT01000127.1:0-4706 GCA_002839285.1 Spirochaetae bacterium HGW-Spirochaetae-5
TTTTTTGTTTCTTTTTTCTTTTTCATCTTAATGTCCATATTATTCATCATTTATACAAAAAAAATCGGTTTATTGCATTCTTTCTTCTCAACCGGCACATCCTGTATATCCGCATTAACGGCCATGATTCTTATATTAAAGGGAAAAGCCAGGGCTGCCGGAATAGTTCTTGTTCTCTTCCAGACTTTGCTGGTAATACTCGTAGGATCGATGAGATCACCGGAGCTTGCATTGATTACAGCTGGATTTTTTGTTTTTCCTACAATTCTTCTTGCCACAGTTTTTTCAATAGGGTGGATTCATTTTTCAGTAGCACTTCTGTTCATTGCATTTTTTATCCTTAACCTCCTGAGGTTTGACATATCGTCAGCTGTAATAACTCCTGAAGCAGTGCATGAACTGGTAAAAAGAGGCTCAACTATTGCCATGTTCAGCTCTCTCCTTTTGTACAGCATCGCCTATGTAACCATGCGCTCTTTAAAACTCTCCCTTGAACTAAGCAGAGAGGAGACCCGTAAGAGTAATGAAAAAAATGAACAGATTATGACACTGGTCAATACAATCCGTAATTCATACCATGAACTGACCGGAGCAATGAGTGTAACCGATCAGGCTATCGCCGGTATTTTCAACAATATACAGACCGAAGCAGCGACTATTGAAGAGCTTGTGGCATCCATTGAAGAGATATCGTCCAGTACAGCCAGTGTCG
The DNA here is from genome assembly GCA_002839285.1 of Spirochaetae bacterium HGW-Spirochaetae-5. Taxonomy (GTDB): domain Bacteria; phylum Spirochaetota; class UBA4802; order UBA4802; family UBA5550; genus WRGT01. Next base: position 713 of record PGXT01000127.1, read on the forward strand.
AAGAAGCAACAAGAGATCAGAATAACTCGGTTAATGAACTCAGCGCAAGTATTAATTCACTTTCAGAACTTATAGACAATCTGCAGCTCTTCGGTAAGGATCTGCAGGGGGAATTCATAACAATTGCACAGATGTCTACGCAGGGGAGATCATCATCGGGGGAACTTAATGAAGTGAACAAAAAGACTCTTGAAAACTCAGGAAACATTCAGACTATAGCGGTAATAATTGATGAATTCTTTGATAAAATTAATCTTCTCTCGCTGAATGCCGCTATTGAAGCAGCCCGTGCGGGTGAACACGGCAGAGGATTTGCGGTTGTTGCCGATGAGATTGGAAAACTGGCAGATAACTCTTCCAGCGAACTGAAAAAAATCCAGGGACTGATTGACTCGAACCGGAGTGATGTTGAATTTTCAAACTCAATAATAGATAAAATAATCAGATTTATCGAATCTCTTAACAGCAGCCTCCATTCAGTAAATAAAAAGGCAATGGACACCATGGATGTAATCTCTAAACAAAAGAACATTCAGGGGGATATGATAATAAGAAATAAAAATGTTTTTGAAAAATCAGAATTTATTAAAGATGCCTCTGCCGAGCAATCTATTGCCATTCAGGAAATAGCTAAATCTATCGAAAATACAAACAGTCTTGTGCAGGAGAACACAAGAAACGCTGAATCTCTGAACTCAAGTTATTTACGGATGAAAAATATAGCAGATGATCTTAAGCAGATAATGAGTGATAATTCCTGATAAAAAAAGGCTGTGGAAACCACAGCCTTTTTTTATGTAATTCATTTATCAGTTTTATTTCTTTTTAACTGTTTTTTTAACCGCTGCTTTCTTTACAGGAGCTTTCTTTACAGCAGGCTTAGCCGCCGCTTTTTTTACCGGAGCTTTCTTTGCTGCAGGTTTAACTGCCGCTTTTTTCACTGGAGCTTTCTTCGCCGCAGGTTTAGCTGCAGCTTTTTTTACAGGAGCTTTCTTCACCGCAGGTTTTGCTGCTGCTTTCTTAACGGGAGCTTTCTTCGCTGCAGGCTTAGCTGCCGCTTTTTTCACTGGAGCTTTCTTCGCCGCCGGCTTGGCCGCTGCTTTCTTAACCGGAGCTTTCTTCGCCGCAGGTACTGCTTTTTTAGCAGCTGCCGGTAATGAATCTATATTCTTCAGAATCCATCCGGTAACATCGCTTAATACTTTATCTCTCTCTGCAGGAGTCTCATTCATTGTTTCATGATAAAGCCCTTCAAAAACAAACAATTTCTTTACTGCAGATGAAGCATCATTATAAAACTGTTCAGCTGCTTTATAATCACAGATATGATCTTCTTTGCCATGAAATACAAGAAGAGGTTTTTTAATGCTTCCTGCATTACTTATGCACTCCTGACCTGCTCTCATAAATTCCACTGCCCATCTGGCTGTAACCTTATTATGAACAAGCGGATCATTGTTATAAGCAGTGATAGTGTCCTGATCGTGTGATAAATCAGAAACTATCAAACCATTAGGGAAAGATAAAGTACTGATTCTTGATGAAAAAAATGAAGCTACTGAAGTTTTCCATGCAGGTACTTTAAATGCAGGAGTATACCCCGGAGATGAGATAACAAGCATAGATAGATCATCCGGATATGTCATTGCATATTTTGTTGCTATTACACCACCCATACTATGACCAAAGAGAATTACCGGGAGTCCTTTATTCTCTTCTTTTATAAATTCAAGAAAAAGTTTCAGATCGTAAACATAATCCATAAAGGAATCGATATGCCCTCTCTTTCCGTCAGATTTTCCATGTCCTCTATGGTCAATTGCAAATACAGATATTTTTTTGTCTGCAAAAGCCTTTATAAGATTATCATATCTTCCTGAATGTTCTCCTACACCATGGACAAGAATTACTGCAGCCCTGGCCTTGTCTGCAATCCATTTCTGAAAGAAAATCTCTATCCCGCCTTTGCCTGTAAAACTTCCTGTTTCGTGATTATATGATTTCATTAACATACCCCTTTTATATTATCATTGTGTTTATACAAATACAGAATTACCCGCTTGTCAATTAAATATCTGATATGCAGATAATTCTTAACATATTTATTAAAAAAAATTATATGCAGGATTTAAAATTTCAAAATTACTTAGAAATATTCATTTATACAGCATTAATCGGGCCGTGAATAGTCCCTTCAATAAATTGCCGGACGTAGGGATCTTCACTTTTTTTTATTTCTTCATTTGTACCTGTAAATATCACCTTACCTTCATAAACCATGGCAATGCGGTCTGCAATTCTATAAGCAGAGGTCATATCGTGAGTAACGACAACAGAAGTCATCGCGTAAGTATCCCGCATTTTAACAATAAGCCTGTCGACTACACCCGCAGTTATAGGATCAACTCCGGTTGTAGGCTCATCGTAGAGCATAATATCAGGTCTAACCGCTATTGATCTTGCAAGTCCCGCACGTTTCTGCATGCCGCCTGAAAGTTCAGAAGGACGCTTATCACCCGCATCGGGTAAACCTACCTGAGTTAAAGATTCTTCAACTATTATTTTAATTTTATCTTCATCAACTCCGCGTCTTCTCAAACCGAAAGCAACATTATCAAAAATATTCATTGAATCAAAAAGTGCCGCGCCCTGAAACAGAATCCCGTACCTGGAAACAATTTCACGCTTCACAGAATCATTGCTCCCTGTCATGGTTACCCCATCAACAATTATTGCCCCCTCATCAGGTTCAATAATCCCTACAAGATGCTTCAGAATAACAGATTTACCCGTACCGCTCTTTCCGATAACACAAAGAATCTCCCCCTGTTCAACAGAGAGATTAATACCCTTGAGGACAGATTTTTCACCGAAACTTTTATGAAGATTTTCTATAACTATTTTTGCCATGTAATTCTATTCCTGTTATGAATCAATATATGTAATAATAACTATTCAATTAATATGTCAATTATAATGAGATCTAAGGTAGCAATTAATTTCCCAGGGCACAGCGCTGCGCGCTGTGCCGGAGAATATAATTGCGGCCAGTCATGTTGGCAGCAAATTATTTTCGGGGATGCGTATGCTCCGCATAAGCCGGGAGTGCGGGATTAACGGGCGCTGCCCCCGTAATCCCCCATTTCAGGCGCAGCGCGAAGCGCTGCGCCCCCGAATAAACCGCTAACGTCATGTTTAATATATTATCCGAGAATTTAAACTTGTTTTTTTTATAATAATAATTCAGTTTATGCAGATATTAATTATTCCGGGGGGAGACTATGGATTCAATATACTCTAAACTGCGTGAACGGCTTGACACATACTCATTCGGGTTTCCCGAAACTGAATCAGGAGTTGAAATTACTCTTCTTAAAAAACTTTTCACTGAACAGGATGCTGAATTTTTTCTTAATCTCTCTCCGAAACTGGAGCCCGCTTCGGATATTGCACCCAGAGTAAACCTCTCCGCTGATGAGACTCAAAGAAGACTGGAGGATTTGACCGGTAAGGGACTTATCTTCCGTCAGGAATCAGGCGGGAATGTGAGATATGGTGCAATCCCCTTTATGCATGGAATTGTTGAGTTCCAGATCAGAAGAATAGATAAAGAGCTGTCAGTTCTCCTTGAACAGTATTTCAATGAAGGATTTAATAAAAATATAGCGGATAACGCGGAACTTTTTCTACGTGTAATTCCGGTTCAGAAATATATCGATATTGAAAATCATATTGCGTCATATAGTGATGTTTCTGCGATACTCGACAAAGTTGACGTAATTGCTGTAACAGACTGTCTCTGCAGAAAACAGCAGAAACTTGTAGATGCGGGATGTTCCAGACCATCTGAAACATGTTTCATGTTCGGGTCTATGGCCGAATACTATATCAACAACAATATCGGACGGAGGGTATACAAAGAGGAGGCCCTACAGATAGTTGCCGATGCTCAGAAATCGGGACTGGTTACACAGCCTGCAACTTCACAGAACCC
>PGXT01000127.1:4770-10819 GCA_002839285.1 Spirochaetae bacterium HGW-Spirochaetae-5
AGCACCCGTGATCAGATGATGCAGATGGCGCAGAGAAGGGGTCTGATCTGACTCTTTTAAAAATTTACTCGACATAGAAGATTTCTGTCTCTGTAATGCTATGGAAATTATGATGTAATGAAAGGTCCGGAAATGAAACAGTATAAAAAGGATTTCATAAGCTTTCTTCTTGAAAGCAGCTCGCTTAAATTCGGAGAGTTTACTCTTAAATCGGGAAGACTCTCCCCGTATTTTCTTAATACAGGTATGCTTCATACAGGGGAGGCAATCAACCGGCTGGGGAGTTTTTATGCCAGCACAATAGTTGACAACATCAAAGATAAGTACACATCGATCTTCGGACCTGCATACAAAGGTATCCCCCTTGCAGTGGCGGCGGTAAACTCGCTCTTTACAGAGCATAAAATAAATGTACACTATTCATTCAACAGAAAAGAGGCGAAGGACCACGGCGATATGGGACTTATCGTAGGTAAAACTCTCACTGAAAATGACAGCGTAATAATCGTAGATGACGTCATCACCGCAGGAACAGCCGTACGCGAAACCATTGAAATGCTGGAAAAACAGGGGAATCCGGAAATCTCCGCAGTAATAGTATCTGTAGACCGCATGGAAAAAGGGACAGGTGAAAAATCTGCAATTCAGGAGATTTCCGGGTCAACAGGAATTACATTCTTCTCTATTGTAACCATACTTGATATAATCGAATATCTTAAAGACACTACTCAAAGAGAAAAATTCGGAATCAGCGCCGAAATGATAACAAAAATGGAAGATTACCGTTCCCGCTATGGGGTTCAGTAGAGACGCAGGATCCTGCGTCTTAACCATCAGCATGTTTATGCGTCTCTATTGTGAGCAGATCTATTACACCGGAAAGAATAAATGAAACTGTTAAGCGAACCTCAGGTTAGTGAAGAATCACACTGCCCCTATATAGAAGGGAGAAAATGGCGTTTCAGCTACTTCTTTGCCCTTGAAGTAACCGCGGAGGAACTGGATATAATTCTTTCACGCGGCTGGAGAAAATTCGGCATGTATTACTTCAAGCCTGTCTGCAGTAAATGCAGAGAATGCATACCCATCCGCGTTATAGCAGACGAGCTTACCCCCTCCAGAAGTCAGAGACGCGCACTGAAAGACTGCAGAGATGTCCGCGTTGAGTTCAGAGAGATGGAATACCGTGATGAAATTTTTGAAATATATAAAGACCACTCGCATTACAGGTTTAACAAAGAATCCGATGAGGATGATTTCCGCAGTTCATTTTACACCAGATCCTGCCCTGCAATACAGTCGGAATATTATATTGATGATAAACTCGCAGCGGTTGGTTTTCTTGATGTTTCATCAAATGGATTGAGCAGTATTTATTTTATTTACAGGGATGAATTTGCCAGGTACAGTCTTGGAACATTCAGCGCGCTGAAAGAATCTGAATATGCATTATCTATTGGACTTAAGTATTATTATCTCGGTTATTATATACAAAACAACTCCAGTATGGCATATAAAAACAGTTTTCATATTAACGAAAAAATGGACTGGAATACCGGGGAGTGGATTCGTGAAGACTACCCTATACCCGTTCAGAATAATCGGGAATAAGCATTTATTCAGCATCTTTCAGTGCAGCAGATCGAGCTGCACTGCTTTCATGAGTGTCCGCTCCTGACTACTTGACCTTTATTATCGAGCAGATGTCTCCCGCGCTGTCCGAAGCGGATTCGGGATTGAAAAGATCGGGCAGCCACTCACCGTCTACTATGAATTTATATCTGTAAACCCCCATTGGAAGTCTCTTCTCCAGTCTCCAGATACCGTCGTTACCGCGCTTCATTATATCATGCTCGGGATTCCAGCTGTTAAAATCTCCGACGATGGAAATTATTCTGGCATCCGGTTTATATGTTCTGAAAAGTATACGGTCTCTCGCTGTAAACTTATATGTTACAAGACGTCCGTCAGATGGGGAGCTGTTTTCTGATACCGAAAGATATGATCCGCGCTTATCATCCTGCCTGAAAGCATTATAAGGATCCTCCGTCCAGAGCCCGTCCACATTGAACTTATATTCAACTTTCCCGGCGAAATCGTTATTTGAAAGAAAATAAAACCAGACGCCGTCTTTACCCCGCATCATTTTCATCATCTTCCAGGAAGAGAAATTCCCTGATATCAATACCTTTCCGGCTTTCCTGTCTTTATATGTAAAGAGAAGCCCCTCTGAAATAACAGGCTTGCCTGAAGAGACATTATCTGTCATTACAACTCTTATCTTTTCCGGTGAACCGGCATTTTTAAGCTGAGTGAGAGTATAATAGTAAACCAGCTTTTTATCGTACGGCATTGATGATGTTAATATAACTGATAACAATATGACACTGATAATTTTAAAACACTTCATCCATACCCTCATTTTTAATGCTTATAATTCCAGAAATAATCTTTTATCCGGTATCCAGGCAACTGATCAAAAAGCGGCATTATACTCCCCTTGCTGACAAAACAAACCGGAGATATTTTCACCGCGAGTTTTTCGATAAAAACATATTTTGCTCTGTACAAATTGATAATCCGATGATTATTATTGTCGTAATTTACTATTTTGGTTCAATTGTACGTATTATATGTCGATATATACCTTAGAAATATTTATAATGAAATTTTTAAATTTCAGTTTTTAAAATTAAAAGTTGATCAGATTGACCTTTTTAGCCTGCTGGAAGGTATGATCGGGGCAATAACGATGATTTTAGCAGTATTATTCATTACTTGAAAAATTTTAATTGTTTTTTTAATTTACAAAAAATATTATATGAATTATGTCTCTTAAATTGATGTTTTGATGTAACTTCTCAAAATTGGCGGATATAAAATAACTCCAATTTTCAGGAATTACGATTGAATTAAGGTATGAATTTTCACCGCTGAACCATGGCGCACAGCGGACATAAGAATGAATACCCGTTTATTAAGCTGTTACTGAAATAATAATACCCGGAATAATTAATGGCTGTTAAAAAAGTTGAAATAAACTATACACCTGAAGAACTCTCTGAAATTAATCGTATAATTAATGTCATTACAGAAGCTGAAACTCCTCATATGCAGGAACCGGTCAAGCCTGTAATTACACCACCTTTAAAATCAGAGGATGAGGATTCAGCCAGCCACGATATAGAAGATATCGATTCCAATATGCCCTCTGACCTTGATATTGACTTTGATGAGTCTATGCCTGAAGAATCTCTGGAATCTGAAATAACTGAACTCCCTGAAGAAGATTTATTTGATGAAGATATTAAAGAGATCGGTGATGAAGAGATTGAAGATATTACCGATAATATTTCCGGATTTGATGACGAACCATCATCAGATATGGAAGAGATAACCTCACTCTCCGATTCAGATTTATCATTTATTGATGAACCTGCCGAAGAGCCTGAAATAAAAGATGATTTTGCCGATGAATTTACAGATGAATTCTCTGAGGATTTTGAAGAAGATAGTTCTTTAGGAAAAAAAGATAAAAAAGCCGATTCTTTTTCTCTCGAGAAAGAGGATGACTTTGACATTCCCGATCTTGATGATATTCCTCTGGATGATACAGCGGATTTACCCGAAGCAGATACCGGCGATATACCAGACATCGACCTCAGTGATCTTGACATAACCGAAGAACCGGAAAAAGAATATACTGATATAGATCATATAGATGACATTACTGATTCCTTTGATGATATTGAAGAACCCGCGTCCACAGGAAAAAAAGAATCGGATACTTTTGATGAAATGGAGAGTTTTGCCGATGATTTTGGAGATATTGATGATATCCCCGACGCATTTGAGGAATCCGCTCCGCCGGAAAAAAAACCGGAACCGGAAAAATTCACAAATGATTTTATCGATGATCACGATGAAGATACACTGACAATTGAACCTCTCGATGACGATATAGCAGATCATTCCGATGAATATGAACCTCAGAGGAACGGGAAAGAATCGTCTGCAGGAATGGAACTCTCTGAAAAGGATGTGGCAAGATTAAAAAAAGCCATAATACTTTTTAATCCCGGTGTAAGACAGGCAATTAGAGAGACCGTAATTAACGACCTCCTCCCTGCCGCCGAGATGAAAAAACTCGTTGATATGATTATCACCGGGAAATCGGAAGATTCTATTCACAAATTCCTGGAGAAAAAACTTAAAACAAGAATAGACCTTGTTGATGAATCATCTTCCAGAAGAAGGGTAATAGCTTCGCGTCCTGAATACTCCCTCGAAGGAAGAGAGCGTCAGAAAAAACTGCTCAAGGCCACGGGGATTTTCGGTGTTTCGGTTGTAGTTGCATTTTTTATTACCATACTCTCGTACCAGTTTGTTTATAAACCGTTTATGGCTAAAAAACTGATCAGAGAAGGGGTCGCTCTGATACTGAACAGCAACATTCCGGGTGAACGCTTCAACAGAAAAAATAACTATGACGAAGCGGAGAGACTCTTCCGTGAAGTTGATGAAGAGTATATTAAAGATTTCCTCTACGGATATAATGAATACGCAAGGGCGTATCTTAGAAATAAAGATTACCCTGAGTCTCTGCAGAAACTTAATCAGGCCTACAGCCTGGATAAAACACACATAGATACCCTTAATAATCTGGGTTACTTCTACGCCAAAACAAAAAATGAATATTTTGAAACTTTAAAACCGAATATTCAGAAATGGTACTTCGCAGAGAAAAAGGAGATGCAGAATATCAATTCCGCCCTGGATCTCTCTATTACTTTCTATAAAAGGGCTCTTCTGGTTGATAATAAAAATATAACCGCACTTGTAGGAATAGGGAACGCCTTTATATAGAAAGAGACTCGTTCCCTCTCACAGCTACAATTCATGCGGAACTGCGGGAGAAAAAAATGCTGCCGGAGATTCCATCGCCGCTTCTTTCAAAACTCGCGGGATACTATCTCGACAAGAGGGCTAAGGGAGATTCAAATGTTAGAATTGATTATGGTGTAACATCACCACGACTGATAGACAATAATGACAATCTTGATCCTGCGATTATGGAAGTTCTTCATGCACTTAACGAAAGAGAACCGGATTATCCTCAGCTTCATATACAATTCGCCCGTTATCACCACGCTAAACAGAGTCTGCTCGAGATGGAGAGATACCTGGATAAGGCACTGGCTCTTGAGCCTAAATACTTCAGTGCCCTGCACCTTAAGGGTGAATACTATTATCAGACCAAAGAACCGGTTAAGGCATATAAACATCTGAAGGAAGCCCTGGAAAATTTCGGAAGTCAGCCTGAATTTACCCAGGACGAATTCTACAGAGAGACCGAAAATCCCGGAAAAACCAATATGTATCTTGGGAATATATTTTACTACTTCTTCGACAAAGTTAAAAGCAGAGAGGGAGCTCTCGATGACGAGATTGCAGATAACGAAATTGAGAAGATGGAGAATTACAGTTTTGCCCAGAAATTCTACACCAATGCTCTTAATCTGAATTTTACTTCACCCGAACTTTACTATAATATGGGGCGTATCAACTATCTTAAGGGTGAATACACTCTGGCTCTGAACATGTGGCTTCACCTGTATGATGACTTTGTAAAATCTCCAGAGCTGATGCTTGCACTTGGGAACGCATTCTATAACTCGGGAAGCGGATCGGGCCCCGGAAACTATGAAGCGGCTAAAGGTGAATATCTTAAACTTATATCTGTAATGGAATACGAGGCTGATAAAATTCGAACCGTTGACCTGTCAAAGGTTTCACATGTAAAACTTTTCCAGACTCTATCTTCTGCCTACAACAACCTTGGAGCTGTTTATCAGAATACAGGGGAACATGGCAAACGTGACCTGGCGTACTGGAAAGCTATTGATTACGCACAAAAGATGAATCAGGAGAATGAATACGCAAGGGTAAATCTGGCAAGATCAAACCGTGACGCCGAACCTATTCTTGACAAGACCATTCCCTTCAGTATAGATATCTACAGAGAGGATATGCGGTAGGGCGAAGGGTG
>PGXT01000127.1:10874-22691 GCA_002839285.1 Spirochaetae bacterium HGW-Spirochaetae-5
TGTTGACCCTCTACCCTATAACCACACCGCTTCCGCTGTTTAAAACTTCAACACTTCCGTCGTAGTATTTTAATGTTACAGTTTCATTATTGATTATATATTCCGAAAGTCCGTCGTGAACCGGGTGGTGCCAGATTTTACTCCCGTCATCTGATGATGTTTTTATAAGAAAAAAATTATCATCTCCATCAACAAAAATCAGATATACATAATTTAAGAATATGCGGAACATATAAGCTTTACCGGGAATAGACCAGTCTGTTAAACCATCTTTTTTATTCAGAACAAGGAACTGCCCGCTTTTTTCATCGGATTCAATAGAAAGAAAAATTCTATCCCCATCATCCGACACATCGAGGATGTAACCTCCATCCCCGATTTTTCTTATCCAGAGATTTTTACCGTCATCGATATTTCTGCACAACAGAGTATGAGTCTGATAATCATACTGCAGGATAAGATCGGTCAGTTCAAATCTCCGGATACTATCTTTACTCATCTATTTTATAAATATCCGCAAGCCTTCATAGAATCTACAATTACCTCAGCAGCTTCATCAACAGACATATGTCCAAGATTTACTGATATATGATAATTTAAAGGATCGGCATTATCAAATTTTACAAATTCTTTAATGAAACCATCTCTTTTACCATCTTTTTCAGTAATAAGATGCTCAGCTTCTTTATGCGATACTTTCTCAAGTCTGCTTATACGCTCGGCTCTGTAACTTAATGGCGCAACAATACGGACATGAAATCCTTTGATCATATCGCGTGTTATTATATTTCCGGCTCTTCCCACAATCACAACATTGCCGGCAATTGCAAGTGTTCTGATTGTCTCAACAAGCTTTCTGAATACTGCAACCTGAGGCGGAAAGTCACTGAACGAGGTCTGCAGAAAATCTGTAAGATTATTTCTGGCATTATCAGTTAAAGTCTGCGCAAGTGATTGAGACAATCCCAGGTCATCAATAATTTTATCAAGAAGAGCCCTGTCGTATGCGGCCCATTCAGGTGTTGTCTTGTATTTTTCATTAATAAGCTGTACTACTTTTTCTGCCAGTTCATAAGCACCAACACCGTACTCTCTTGATAAAGTGATAAAAGGTTTGTTTTTCTTTTCGATTTTTTCCCTGGACTCAACAGTTTCTATTGCTGCCTTTCTCTCTTTCCAGTATCTCACCTGACTATCTATATATTTCTGCATCGCCTGATGGTATCCCATGTTCCATCCCCCATTTTTTATTTATTAGTTAAACAACAGCAAAATAACTCTGAAAATTAAAATTGTTTTATAAAATTTCAAGTCATAAATCATATATTTGGGTATTTTTTTTATAACTCATAAGTAAGACGCTCAATTTTATTGAATTGAGCGCTAACTTTTCAATTATTTCCCCGCCGCCAAAGGCGGTGGTATTTATGACTGCTCAAAAACCGGCGATGAATACTAATCAAGCCCCCGCATCCCGGAGGGGGCAAAGCAACTGATTGCCCTCCGGTGGTGCGTATGCTCCGCATACACCGGGAGTGAGGAATTACGGGAGCGCTGTGCCCCAAAAACCGCTACATCCCTTGTAGACTGGATTTCACAGGAAAAGAGAGATATTTTATCAATCTTTACTACCTTAAAAGCGTCCCGATTCTTTCCCCCATCTTAACTTTCTGCCCGAATTTCAATTCAGAGAACTCCATCATCCCCTTTTCAAAAAGAATAATTACAGTTGAACCGAGATTAAAAATCCCTATTTCATCACCTTTTTCAACTACCGGCTTTTTATCTTCATCATAAATATGCTCATTTTTACTTCTGAAAATTTTATTCGTTACTGAATTATCATAAGAGAGTGAAATTTTCCCTACATTTATCGCGCCTATTTTACAAACCGCAACAGCGCCGTAATCTGTCTCGATATAAGTAATTAATCTTTCATTGATTGCAAAAAGGCCCTTCAAACCCTTAACCATAAACTCCTGAACAGTGAACAGTTTCCCCGGAATGTTGAAGAATCCTGTTATTCTTCCGGAAACCGGAGTATGTATTCTGTGATAATCTCCCGGTGAAAGATATAGAGTTATAAACTTGCCATTGATAAATTTTTCCGCCTCTATAGAGGGGACAAGCTCCCGGAGAGAATAATCAACACCCTTTGCCTGGAGAATACTGTCATCTGTAATATCTCCATACATATCTACTCTTGAATCTGTCGTTGCAACAACAGATAATCTGTCCGGATCAATAATTCTTGCACCCGGCTTCAGTGTTCTGGTAAAGAATTTGTTCAGAGTTTTAAAACCCTCTGCGGGAATATGGGCCTCTTCAAGATTTACCCCGTATTTTGCGGAGTACCATAAGATTATTTTCTCCATCAGTTTCTCAGGAATGGGGATGAGAGAGGTATATCCGAAAACTCTTGATATAAACCCCTTTGGGAGCATTTTATGTATCATTATTTTAAAACTATTGTTTTCCATTGGATTCTCCAGAAAATGTTTAATATTCAAATTCAGATTATTATATAAATCAGAATTATTACAAACTTTCAGTATTTACTCCATAACTTTTCTAAAGTAAAAAAAGACCTATTATCCCCGCCGCCGAAGGCGGCGGGGATATAATAATTTTGTTTTTTACTCTAAAAATTATATTCAGGAATAATTACTGACAAACGGTTGAAAATCAGAACTTTAATAAATATCAAACAACCCGCTTGAACACAACAAAAAATTTTAAATTGACAGATATTTCAGGCAATTCGTTATATATGTATTCTCCTGGAAAATAACAAACAATATATAAAGAGGTCCCGAATGTCAAATAAACCGAATCTTAAACTATCCGATCCCGAACTCTATAATATGCTCGAGTCTGAGGATAAGAGACAGGAGGATAATCTTATAATGATTGCCTCTGAAAATTATGTATCGAGATCAGTCCTTGAGGCCTCGTCGTCCACTCTGACTAATAAATATGCCGAAGGATATCCGGGAAAAAGATATTACCAGGGTTGTGCTCCATCCGATGCCGTTGAAGCTCTGGCAATAGACAGAATTAAAAAACTGTTCAATGCGCAGGCTGCGAATGTTCAGCCTCATTCAGGCGCACAGGCAAATATGGCGGTTATGATGTCTCTGCTTGACGCAGGCGACACTTACATCGGCATGAATCTTTCGCACGGCGGTCACCTCTCTCACGGTTCCCCTGTTAACTTTTCAGGAAAATATTTTAACGTAGTTGCATACGGAGTTACAGAAGATACAAATCTCATAGATTATGACGCTCTTCACAAACTTGCAAAAGAGACTAAACCCAAGCTGATTGTAGCTGGAGCCTCTGCCTATCCCCGTATTATCGATTTCAATAAGTTTAAAGAGATAGCTGACAGTGTGGGGGCAAAACTCCTCGCTGACATAGCTCATATAGCAGGACTTGTAGCAACCGGGGAACATCCTTCACCGGTAAATGTTGCTGATTTCGTAACATTTACAACACACAAAACACTCCGCGGACCAAGGGGGGGAGTAATCCTGAGCAACGCAGAATACGAGGCAAGCGTAAATAAATTCATGTTCCCCGGCACACAGGGTGGCCCTCTGATGCATACGATAGCATCAAAGGCTGTATCATTCAAAGAGGCTCTTCAGCCCGAGTTTGCGGTTTACCAGAAGCAGGTTGTTAAAAATTCAAAGGCCCTTGCAGAGGTTCTTCTCTCCGGAGGATTAAAACTTGTATCAGGCGGAACAGATAATCACCTTATACTTATCGATCTCCGGAATAAAAATGTCACAGGAAAAGATGCGGCAAACAGACTTGACGCTGCAGGAATCACCTGCAACAAAAACGGAGTTCCCTTTGATGACAAGTCCCCCTTTGTTACAAGCGGTATAAGACTGGGAAGTCCCGCTCTCACTACACGGGGATTAAAAGAGGATGATTTCAGAAGAATCGGAAAGTTGATTATAGATATAGTAAGCAATGTCGAGGACGATTCAGTTCTTGCAAAAGTTCAGGCAGAAGTTAAAGAGATCTGCAAAGCATACCCTACGGATTTTCTCAGGATATAATTGTGAACGCCGGTTTTTCAAAATATATCAGCAGGATACTTCTTCTCTGTATCCTGCCCGGTTTTCTTCTTGCAGGGTGTTCCAGCGCTAAGCCTGTCACTGAATCGGTAAGTTTTGCAATGATCGGGAACACCTCTCCCGATTCCCCATTCACAGGCTTCAGTAAAACGCTCTCTTCAACGCTGGATGAAATTGAGAGCCGTAAACCGCAGATAATAGTACATACAGGCGATGCCCTTTACGGCGGGTCAGATGCCGATGGGATTCTTGAATCAGATATACGAAGACAGCTGAATCTATTCTTCTCCATTATCAATAAACTTAACACTGCAGCATATACTATTCCAGGCGAACGGGATTATTTTAACAATTCGGCTGAACTCTATCTTGAGTTTTCACGCAAAAAATTGAGCTATTCATTTAACTACGGATCTATTCATTTTATCTGCCTCAGCTCATCAGAAACCGGTGAATCATTTATAGATGATGAGCAGTTTAAATGGCTGAAAAAAGATCTGCGTAATTTCAGAGATTCAAATGCAATATTTATTTTTGCCCATCATCAGCTGTTCCCGGATAATAGAAAGACAAAAACTACTGAAATGAATGAAAAACTCCATGAGCTTTTTCTGAAATATAATGTAAAGGCCGTTTTCTCGGGATCAGAACGGGATTACAGCGAAAAATTAAAAGATTCCATACGGTACATCAACGCAGGATATACAGCCGGAACTGATAAAAAAAATCTTAAAAAAAGCAGCCGGTATTATTTAGTAAATTTTTATAAAAATGAAATCCGTGTTGAGCCGGTTAAATAATCACAAACCTTAAATAAAGGAAACAAAATGTCCAGAGAAGAGATATTCAATACACTTGAAGATTTTATGGCTGCGCTTAAAAAACTGAATTTAACCAAAGTGGCATTTTCAGAAGTGAAAGAGAGAAGGGCCGAACAGACACGTGAAGATCTGCTTGAAGTTGTTGTTGTGCGGGAAGCCGATATTCTTTCATACAAGGATTCAGTAATTTACAAATTCAGTGACAAAGGGGAGCATATGGAGAGTCTCTTTGAAACACTTGTTGAAAATGGATTTGAAGTTAAGAGAATAAGCAAAAACATCACATGATACCAGCATATAAAATATTTTGATATAGCGATTTACTAATGAATTAGTGCATAGTCACTGCGAGGCATGAAATGCCGTGGCAGTCTGTTTTGTAAATTAATTGTTTTATGTAATAAAAATAGTTCCAAACACAGATTGCTTCACTTTGTTCGCAATGACACCGTACCAATCATTTCGTAAACTTCTATAGTATAAAAAAACCGCCATGTAAACTGGCGGTTTTTTATTTATTAATATTTCTTAATGTTAAAATGCAAGATTAATATGGTATCTGTTTTTCACAACATTCAATATTGCAGGTACAAGATCAGGATTTTTCTCTTTTGTTTCAGCGATAATACTCATCACATCTCCCCTTGTAAGCTCTATATCATATCTTTCAATTTTTTCACAAAACTGATTAAAATCCATCTGCTGATTTCCAAATGTGATAATGTTTCCCCTCATTTTACTCCTCCATGTATATGCTGCTGAATAATTTTCTTTTTGATACTTATATAATAAGCAATATACATGCCAGAACTTAATATTATTTTTTTTATTTTATTTAACATTACTATATTGAGTGTTCATAAAGAATCGATTTTTAATAATCATAATTGTGCTTTTGTTTATTTTTTGAGCCTGAAAGGCTTATTCAAAAGAAAATTTAATACTTCCCGCAGATAACCATTTCAACTGATACAACAGTCGTATCAAATTTACAACACCAGACAATAATTAACACTTATGAATCTGCAGAACCGAGATAAAATTTAGCTATTTTTCTGAACATAGGGACATTTTCAAATTATCTCAAATAAGACAATCTTATTAATGCATTTAAATCTTATAATTCCTGTAGAGATTTTTATAAGATATTGCCTCAAGGAGATGTTCTCTCTTTAAACCATCTGAATTATCAAGATCAGCGATGGTTCTGCTCACCTTGAGTATTTTGAAAAATGCCCGTGCCGATATATGAAGCTTCTTTACAGCATTTTCAAAGAAGACTTCATCATCGCTGTTTATTCTGCAGAAACGCCGTATCTCCCGGTTCCCCATCTGCGAATTAAATGAGACAGATGAATCCTTAAATCTCTCCTTCTGGATTTCAACGGCTCTCACTACCCTTGCCTTTATATTTTCAGATGTTTCATTTTTACCGTAATCCAGAAGATCTTTGTAAGGGACACGATTTACAAGAACTTCAATATCGATCCTATCCACAACAGGTCCGGCAATTTTATGATAGTACCGCCCGATCTTTGCAGCGGGGCAGCTGCACTCTATGTCGTTGTCGAAGAGATATCCGCACTGGCATGGATTCGAAGCCGCTACCAGCATAAAATCAGCCGGAAAAGTCACCGATCCGGCAGCACGGGCAACGGTTATCTCTCTATCCTCCAGCGGCTGGCGGAGGGACTGTATTACATTATTCTGGAACTCGACAAATTCATCAAGAAAGAGTACACCATTATGAGCAAGAGAGACCTCCCCTGCTCCCGGATTTACCCCTCCCCCCACAATTGCGGCCTCGGAGGCAGTATGATGAGGGGACCGGAATGGAGGGATACGGATCAGCCCCTCCCCGTCAGGAAGAACACCTGAAGCGGAGTGAATCATTGTAGCTTCAATTGCCTTCTCCATCTCCAGTAAGGGAAGAATCGAAGGGATTCTCTTTGCGAGCATGGTCTTACCTGAACCGGGGGCACCGTAAAGAAGGATATTATGCCTCCCGGCAGCTGCAATCTCTATTCCCCGGCGTGCACTCTCCTGCCCTTTAACATCCTCAAAATCATACAGATCATCAAACCTCCCCTCAGGTTCAAGAACGCCCTTAAACGGCGGGATTTTCCCGTTAAGAGCATCAATTGCCTTCTGAATATTTTCAACCGGATAGATTTCAATCCCTTCGATCGCAGCAGCCTCATACCTGTTATTATACGGTACGATAAACTTTTTGTATCCGAACTTATAGAGAGCTATTGTCATGGAGATAACCCCTCTGACAGCCTTAATCAATGGGGAGATCCAGATTCGCCCCCTGTTTTTTAAAACCGGCAGGTGCAAGATTTACTATAAAATTCTTCGGCGGAAACTCATACCCTGAGTTTTCAATTGCGGAACGAATCCTGTCTTTCGATTCCCTGATTACCGAATCGGGGAGCCCCACAATCGTAAGATTAGGGAGACCCTTAATTATATCTACTTCAATATCAACCTTTACCGCGCTTATTCCATGAAGCGCAAGAGAAACAGCTCTAGAAAGCATAAAACCTCCATTCACACTTATTAATACGTTCGTGAAGGCCCTTAGATTAAAAAAAAATAAAAAAAATTCAGTTTTTATTTCATACCCTGTTCATGCATAAAATTTCAGTTGATTTTTCCGCTAACAGAACTACTCTATAATATACTTTTTTTAATAATTATTACAGGGGGATCAAATGAAGTTTAAACTATTAATCGCTACAATTCTTATATCTGTTTTCTCTTTAACATTAATTTCAACAACACCTTTATTCGCCGAAGATGATGATCATTTTATTAATTCCGATCACTACTTTATCACTAAAGAAAAATTTACCCAGGGATGGATCTATGTAACACTTGCTACTCTTAAAACTGAAGCAACAGCTCAGACAAAAAATGAAGCTGAATTTATTACTGTAAGAGACGGAGAGGAGATCTGGACTAAATTTTACTACAAAACAAGAATTGCGGAAAAAACCGAAATAAAACGGGGACTTGAAGTTATTATGTGCGAAGTAAGTGATGATGAAATATATCGTGCACCGCAGGATAAAGATGAAGCATTTCAGAATAACTGGTTTATGGCAAAAGTAACAGATGTTTCAGATGTTTTTAAAGGATATGTAACAGTTTCAGGCGGATACAAAGTTAAAGTCGACAATCTTCGGGTTATAGTTAAAAAATAGGAACCGTATTACCCTTCGGCTTCGCTCAGGGAGCGTTATACCAGCTCAGTGAGCATTATTTTCGCTGGCTGAGCGGAGCCGAAGCCTGCTTCATTCCTGAATTGCTGCATCTTTAAAAATAATCTGTTAACTTAAATTATTTTATTGTTTTAAACTTAAAGTCAGACTTTCCCGGCAGCATCAAGAATCAGCAAAAGAAGTTCAAATTCAGCCAGCCTCTTCAAATCGACAACCGGCTCCCCGGAGCAGTACCATTTTATTGCACCTCCCCCTTTTACAGAAACACCTCTCTCTTTTAAAACTCTGCTCAAATGGTTTACCGTCCCTGCATTGCCGTCTATGATATCAATATGTGAAGGGATAATCCTTTTTAATATGCTTCTGTAAAAAAGAAAATGGGTACACCCCAGTACAATTGTTCCGTAGCTGCTGATATTAACTGACGCCAGTTCTCTGTTTAAATAATCAGAAACAATTTTCTCGTTAAATTCAAAATTTTCAGCAAATTCCACTAGCCCCGGGAGAGGGAGAAGATCGACAATATGCTCGTTATCAATACGGTCTATAAGGTTCTTAAGCTTCTCTTCTTTTAATGTAAGAGGGGTTGCAGTAACAAGTACACGTTTATGTGTACCTCCGGTTTTTTCTACTGCAGGTTTTACAGCCGGCTCCATGCCGATAATGGGGATGGTATATCTTTTTCTAAGGTCTGCAACAGCAACACTTGTCGCGGTATTACATGCAATTACCACAGCATCCACACCAAGTGAAACTATAAAATCAACAGCATTAAAGACAAGGGATCGCACTTCATCTCTTGTCTTTGTACCGTATGGAGCATTCATCGTATCGGCAAAATAGATATAATCCTCTAAGGGGAGTATCTTCATCGCGTGATGAAGAACTGTAATACCGCCGATTCCGGAATCAAAAAATGCAATACTCAACTTTATCCTCTTTCTGGAACATATTCAATTACTTCAGGATTACGGTTTGCCCTGCAAAAATCAATTAAATAATTCGGGAGAGGGAGAATTTTAATGGAGGAAGGGAACTGGCCCGCCCCCTCTGCCCTGACGGGCATCTCCCCCATGGGATGGGAGGAGAGAGATGGAACAATGTAAGTAAATCCATTGTCCTATGCATATCCTTCCCCTATTTCCTGAGATATGAACAGTAATATCAAGTGTCGATACACGTGAAGTGAACACAAAATACACCGGTCAAAATAAACGCGAAGAGAGGATCAGGACTGGATTATGAGCTGATCATAATCCAGTGATTTCCATTTTGTGAGAATTTTGATTTTTTTCAAAAAAAATCAATAAATCTATTGACAGAAACACTCTTTGTTTCTATATATAGAAACATGAAAACAACACACTTTACAGCAGCAATTAACAGTATGACCTCCAACATTATATGGTGGTGGCAGAGCATATAGCGTCCGCCTGCACATCGATATATTTTATCCGCAGGCGGTCAGAAGACCCCTGCGGTTTTATTTTTTCAAACCGCGGAATTTAAACCGCGGTTTTTTATTTAATTTTTAAAGGAGAAACAGAATGACACTTCAGAATACAACCACCGGCGCTGAAAATCAGTCAATCAATATGACTCTTAACTCCGTTTATAACGGCAACTCACTTAATTCCGGTCAGAGTGAAAAAGTCTTTGAACACCTCTTCTCCGGGCAGATGTCCGAAATTGAGTTGAGCGGGCTTCTCATGGCAATGAAGCTTAGAGGTGAAAAATCTGAAGAGATCTCCGGAGCAGCCAGATCCATGCGCAAATTCTGCAGCGGAATTGACCTGGAGACAGAGGATATATTTGACACATGCGGAACCGGCGGAGATAACTCAGGTTCATTCAACATCTCCTCTTCTGTTGCAGTTATTATCTCTTCACTCGGAGTTCCTATTGCAAAACACGGGAACAGATCTGTAAGCGGTAAAAGCGGTTCAACAGATTTTTACGAGAATCTTGGTATCCCTTCAAATCTTACAGGTGAGGAGGCTGTGCAGTATTTCAAAAAACACCGTTTTGTTTATATGGCTGCACCGAACTATCATCCTGCAATGAGATTTGCAGTACCTGTGCGCAAGCAGCTCGCTGTGCGAACTATATTCAATTACCTGGGACCGCTTACTAATCCTGCAGGGACAAAGAGACAGGCAATTGGTTTCTTCAGCCCGGATCTTCTCCCTCTTTATGCCGAAACTGCTTTAGCACTTTCATTTGACCGATGCGTTATATATTCATCTCTTGACGGAATGGATGAAGTCTCGCCATTTGCAGAGACTATCGTATATGAAATTGAAACGGGTGAAATGGATAGATTCATCATCAATCCGCGTGAATATTTTTCCGAAGATGAAGCGAAAAGTATCCCGACACATCTCTCCCCCGAAGAGAACGCTCTCCTCTTCATCGATACTGTAAGTTCAGGGAAAGCTTCACCACTGGCTAAACTTCTTGCGCTTAATTCCGCTCTTTCACTTTACGGGTACGACAGTAAAAACAGCATTGAAGATTCATACAAAAAATCATTACAGGCAATACTGGACGGCACTGTTCATAACAAACTTAAAGAGCTCAAAGGTGAAATCTGATGAGTTTCAGACTTGAAAATATGAAAACAATAAAGTCCGGTGAGATCTCCAATATGAAAGCTCTCTCTGAAAAAATAAAAATGAGAAACCGTGATCATTTTTACATTCAGGAGACTCTCTGTGATAAAATAAATATTATTGCAGAGCTGAAACACTCGTCACCTTCAGCGGGGAGTCTTTCCGGCGATCTGTCCGATTCTGAAATCGTAAATAAATATATCAGCGGCGGTGCATCAGCGATAAGTGTACTAACAGAAACTGAATACTTCGGCGGATCTTATGAACATCTTCAAGCTGTAAGCTCCTCATGCGTAAAACCGGTTCTATGCAAAGACTTCATCTATTTTGAAGAACAAATTGAAACAGCATATCTATGCGGCGCCGATATGGTTCTCCTTATTTCGCGGGTACTTGACAAAGAGACTATGAACCGGCTTTACAATAAGATTAAGAGTTACAACATGACACCGATTGTTGAAGTACATGAGGAGAGAGAGATTGAAAACATAATGTTTCTCAATCCCGGGATTGTTCTTGTAAACATGAGAAATCTCGAAACCCTAGAAATGAATTTTAAAACAGGAATAGAAACTTTGAGAAAGCTCCCTTCATCTGTTACACCCATAAGCGCCAGCGGGATTGAATCAAAAGAGGATATCAGATACATAATGAATGAAACCGGAACAAATAATTTTCTTGTCGGCTCAAGCCTCATGAAAAGCGGCGACCCGGAAAAAACTCTTCAGGAGTTTAAAGATGTTTATTAAACTCTGCGGATTCACCAGAACTGAAGATATTGAGTTTGTAAAAAATCTTCCGATTTCAGCAGTGGGCTTTATCTTTTACAAAAACTCCAGAAGATATGTAACTCCCGATAAGGCGGCAGAAATGGCACTTATACTAAAAGGGAGCGGGATTAAAACAACCGGAGTATTTGTTGATGATGATTCAAAGTCAATTATGAAAATTGTTGAGCATGCGAGGCTCGATATGGTACAGGTTTACAACAGCAACACAGCGAATGAACTCGCGCAGCTGCTTCCGGTAATCAGCTGCGTAAGAGTGGGTGGACCGGAACAGCATACCC
>PGXT01000128.1 GCA_002839285.1 Spirochaetae bacterium HGW-Spirochaetae-5
TGTTGGTGAGGATTCCTTCAGGCAGTACACTCCCGATACAATTATTGATTACGCAAATGAACATTATATTCCAATATATATAATCTCACAGAAGATTGCCGATCCTGAAATCGCCCGTATAGCAGTGGAAACCGGGGGTAAAGTAATCCGGCCCTCTGAAATTGACAGCTTAAGAAAAATATACAGCGATGTAAAATCATCTGAAGAGTATAGATATGTTCTTGTATATAATACCTACAAGCTCCCTTCGTTCACCGGGTGGTGGGTTGATGTGAAACTTGAAGTAAAGTATAAAGGACAGATCGGGAACGAGTGGGGAGGATACTTTGTACCATAGCAGCGACAGAATGTTTAATGCAAGAAGAAACATGGTGATAAAACTTGAGCAGAAAGGTATATCATCAGGTTCGGTTCTTGAGGCGATGATGAAGGTTCCCCGGGATCAGTTTATGTCCGAGGCGCTCTGTTACAGGGCATATGATGATACGTCACTCCCTATCGGATTCGGTCAGACGATTTCTACACCATCGGTTGTGGCCACCATGGTTCAGTCCTTAAGACTTACCGGGGATGAGAAGGTGCTTGAGATCGGTTCCGGTTCGGGCTATCAGGCTGCTGTGCTTGCGGAGCTTGCCGGTGAAGTCACTGCCATGGAGAGGATACCGGAGCTTGCTGAACGTTCAATGCTGGTGTTAAACTCTCTCGGCTATGTAAATGTTAAGATAATCAACGGAGATGATTTTAATCATATAGATGATGTTTTTGATAGAATTATTGTTTCGGCCGGCGTACGTATTTTCCCGGCAGATTTACTTGCCAAGCTTAATGACGGCGGTATTCTTGTTATACCTGTTGACGAGAGCGGAAGTAATCATCAGATAAAGCGATTTGTAAAAAAGGGTGAAACAGGTTTTTTCGAAGAGATCATCGGACGGGCTACTTTTGTCCCTTATATTATGAATGAAAAGATAGTTTAATACTGTTTCCGGTATTAAATTAGTGCTGTAACCGAGTGACTATTGATAAAAAATTGATATATAAAGCCGCAAACTTTCCGAACTCACCCCCGGCCCCTCTCTTTGTAAAGAAAGAGAGGGGAGTTTGTAAAAGTTTAAGACCGGAAATTTATTGTGTTTTTTAGAGGAATATTTTGTTTCACGAAGCCCCTCTTTTTTTTATCAAAGAGAGGGGCGCGGCAGTAGCCGGGGGTGAGTGTAAAAAGTTTTAATGAAAAATCATTCGGTCGAGGTATCAGTAAATTCGTACTCTGAGCGAGTTGATCTGGATTAATCTGTAAGTACCGAATCGATCAGCCAGTTGACCGCTTTTATTCTTTGTGCTTCTCCGCCTGCTTCGTTACCGCCATCGGGATAAACTTCAATGGTTTTTTCGCCCTGTACATTGTTGAAAAGCCCCATGACGCATTCAGATGGTGAAATGGAATCCTTCAGTCCGGTTATAAAAAGTGCCGGGCAGGTTATGTCATGGGAAAAGTTTATGATGTCGAAATAGCTGAGATTCTTTTTAATCTGGGCTTTCTTTGTTTTCTGTACATTTATAATATCATTAATCTCACGCGATGTATCGCTTGAGGATATATTCTGGCTTAATGGGAGATTGCAGAATAGTGGTGAATCCAAAACTATTGCGCCTATTCTGCTTGAATATACCGCAGTAAAGAATCCTGCAGCCGCCCCGAAGCCCTTCCCGTAAATTCCGATTTTGCTGCAGTCTATAAAATTTACAAGACGTAGAAAATCTATAGATCTGTACACGTCAAGATAAACGGAACGTGCGTAATATGTTTCCATGTCAATTATATTCTCTACAATAAAACCGAGCGGCCTCTCCTGAGCCAGTTCCTCTTCGGTTCTGTTTTCAATTATATCATGGCCGCGCATAATTAAAAAAAGATGGGCTGTTTTATCTGATAGAACTTTTGCAATGCTTTTATCGGGATACCTGTTATAATCATGAAGGTGAATTATAACTCTGCTTCTATCACTTTTTTTAGGGACGTATAGTACGCCTTTAACTCTGGCTTTAAGAAATCCGTTGTAAGAGATGTTATAAGCTTTGAACTTTGAAGTATATTTTTTATGATCATCGTTAATTTCAGGTTCAATGGGAATTTTCTTTATATCCGAAATAGATTTTTCCCAGAACTTTTCAAAATCAGTTTCTCTGCTCAGTTGAGGTAAATTCCAGAAATATTTGTCGAATGCTTTAATTGCCATATTTATGCACCGCCGGCTAATCTATGCAGATGATAGTAGTTTGAACTGAAAAGAAGATATATAACTGTTATGAGCAGCGACAGCAGTATAAGAACAAAGATTAAAAATCCCGCATACTGGAAGGGGCGAAGGAAAACATACCTGATAATTGACTTCAGGGTGTTTCCGTTTTTGTGAAGTGTCCTTATTTTAAGAACGAGCAGTATTATCAATACTGATACAGTAAAGATTACAGCAGTATATCTGAAAAGGATATTAAAAATATCCACGTTTCTAACTGAATAATATGCCAGCGGGAAGAAAACTAAATCTGCTAAAATCAGAGCCATAAAGGCTGCAAGCAGAGTAAATCCTGAGATCGAAAGAAGTTCCTTCATTTTATCTTTTATGCTTCCGCTTTCTAAACTGTTTTTGTCTTTATTCATCTTTATCATTTTTTTCATCTTTCTCAAAATCATTTCTCTGGTTTTCGTCCTCTTTACCTTTTTCGATCAGACCTTTTTCTTCAAGAGCTTTTCTGGCAGTCTTTCTTATTCTTGCGTCCGGATCATTTTTCATTTTATATTTTAATATGTCAATTGTTCTTTCATCGTTGAATTCTTTTATAAGATTTACGGCTTTTAATCTTACAGCTGTATTATCGCTTCTTAAAGAATTCATAAGAAGGCCGATCGAATCTGTGTCACCCATTTCTACAAGAGCAGCCACTGCCTGCATATATATATCATAGTATTTTTTCTTTTTAGCAAAAGAGTATGAATCTATCTCTTTTATTATTTCTTTGATTTCAGGTGCGGCTTCCTTAAGTTTTAATTTTGCTATTGATTTAATGGCATAGGATCGTATTCCTGCTTCCTCTTCATCATTTTTAAATAGTTCAATCAGAAAGTCTTTCTGTGCTGCTGAACCGGTATTCCCGATGTAAATTATAAGTCTCTCGCGGATCATTCTTGATGTTGTATTATCCCTAGCGGATGTTACTGCAAGTTCCAGAATGTCAGGTGATTTAATCTCATAGAGGGTGGTGATAATGGCATCAGTCAGATTTGAATCTTTTTTTAAATCCTGTTTTTTAAGCAATTCAATGAGCTTTGTTTTTGCAGACTCGGCTTTGATTCTTCCAAGGGCGTAGCATGCCGCGATTTTAATATCATCTTCTTCATCATCAAGGGCTTTTATAAGTGCAGGAGCAGCAGATTCAGACTTATGATCACCAATAGCAGTTACGGCTGCTTTTCTTACCTCGATATCAGAATCATTACTGATAATATAGACCAGTTTTTCTATCAGCTTTTTCTTTATCTGTTCGTCCTTTATATCGTTGATCATTATTATCGCTATTTTACGTTCCTTCTGCATCCCGTATTCCAGGGTGGATTCAATCTTTTCAGCTTTTTTTGCGTCATCCCACACTTCAGGTTTCTTACTATCTATTTCAGGTTTGGCTTCTTTTTTCGAATCATCCGAAGGTGATTTTTTCGGATCATCTGGAGCCGGTTTGTTTTTATCTTCTGAAGCGGGTTTATCCGCTTTAACGGTAGTGCTCTTTTTATCGTTAATTGTTTCTTTCTGTGCATAAGCGGTTACAGTGAATGCGGTTAAGAGAATCAATGAGAGAATCAGGGTCAGAGCAGAATTCAGTATGTTTTTTACTGTTTTTTTTATTGTCATGACAAATCCTTAATTTGGAATAACATATTTTATGTAATTACTCAAAACAAGTGGTTTTTTTTCTCTCCAGCACCAGGGCTACAGCAGAGAGTTTTTTTATCACATGTTTATGAACAGGTACATTTATACCTATGATATAATTATCGGATGAACTGTTTCTTTAAAAACAATTTTTTGTAATAAAAAGCCCCCTTGTAGCCAGGGGGCTGCCGGTGAAGTATTCATGTAGAGAAGGGGGTTGTTTACATGAAAAAATTTATGGCCGTTCAGCGACTGTAATAAAAAGTGCAATTTTTGATTTATTCCGCCATATTTCAATCTTCAGGGTTTTGCCTATAACTGCGTTTTCAACTTCAGAAATAAGATCTCCAAAGTTTTTAATATCTTTTCCGTTTACGTTAAGTATTACGTCACCGGTAATTATTCCCCCTTTTTCAGCAGGACCTCCGCCTGTTACCTGCCCTACAAGTGCACCGGAATTTTCTTTAAGTCCAAGTTCTGCCGCATATTCTTCTGTGAGTGGTACGATTTGAACTCCGATGTAGCCTCTTTTTATTTTTTTATGCTTTTTCAGCTGTTCAAGGACACCCTTAGCGGTATTGATTGGTATGGCAAATCCTATACCTATGTTTCCGCCGGATTGTGAGTATATCATTCTGTTGACACCTATAACTTCGCCATAAATGTTCAGCAGAGGTCCTCCGCTGTTTCCCGGGTTAATAGAGGCGTCTGTCTGTATCTGAGTTTGAGAATCACCCATAAGATCTACATCGCGCCGTGCCGTTGCACTGATTATTCCTACTGTGAATGTACGGTCAAGACCGAAAGGATTCCCTATTGCAATTGCCCAGTCTCCGACACTTAATGTATCAGAATTACCAAAATATACCGGGGTAAGTTTATTGCCGGCATTTATTTTTAGAAGAGCCAGATCTGTCCTTTCGTCAAATCCTATTACCGACGCGTCATAGTTTGTTTTGTCTACTTTAACTTTTACTTTATCTACACCAGCAACGACATGATAGTTCGTGCAGATATAACCATCCTCTGATATTATAAAACCTGTACCTAGTCCTGTTCTTTTTTGTGTTTTGGGCTGTTTCATGTTTGAACCGAAAAAATCATTAAAAAAGGGATCATTTAAAAAGGGATGCTGAGGCATTTTAATCGTCTGTTCCGTGCTTATAAAAACCACACTGTTTTTATTGATATCGTATACTTTTTTAAAAATATCCTGAACTTTTACTGCGTCAGCTACAGACGATTCTTCTCTTAGTGGAGATTTTTCCGATAAACCAAATGACTGATTATCTTTGCAGAACACACCGGAAATAAGGATAATTGAAAGAATCGTTAATGAGAAAAAAGTTGTAATTCCATATATAAGGAATTTTTTACGAATCATAATTTAAACCTCACATATTTATATATTATTCCAGTAATTATTCTTTAACTTTTCTCAAGTAAAAAAAGCCCTATTATCCCCGCCGCGGAGGGCGGCGGGGATATATATTTTTTGTTTTTTACTCTAAAAATTATATTCAGGAATAATTACTGATATTATTCTATAACTCATAAGTAAGTCGCTCAATTTTATTGAATTGAGCACTTGTTTTTAAATTATTTTCCCGCCGCCAAAGGCTGCGGGGTTAGTGACTGCTCGAAACTGTCGATATTTTATCTGCAATTTGTCTCAGGTGACTCTGAGTGCAATTTTACTACTCCCTTGTCAGCAATTGTAATATTTTTTTCTGTTGAAATAACTTAAGAATTGTTAAAAAAATAATGTAAAAAAATTCAAATTTTATTGTTTATGGAACCCTGTGGCGGTTCCCGAAAACAGATCGCACCATTTGCAGAGATGATCCGGAGCAATTGTATAGTTCTTTACAAAATATGCTCTACTGTATAGATTGTTTAATCTGCACAAATGCATATTTTAATATTTATTGAATTAGAGATTATATTTTGATCATGGAAAAAAAAGACTGGCTGCTTAAGGCGGAAATATTTGCTTCACTTGATGATCGGGATCTTGATCTTATTTCGGGATACTCGGATTTTGTTTCGTATAATTCCGGTGATGAAATTCTTGCCGAAGGGAGCAGGCCGGGAGTTCTATATATTGTTGTTTCAGGTTCCGTCCAGGTTATCAGAGTCGATCAATATGAAGGTGTTTCTGTAATTGCCGAGCTTGTACCGGGTGATATTATAGGTGAACTGGAATTCTTTACCGGGTCAGATTTTAATGCAGCAGTTACAGCTGCATCCGATTCAACTCTGCTTCGAATACCCGGTGACGGGGAAAGCTTCAGAATAATTCTTGATGCTCATCCTGAAGTTGCGGCCGTAATTCTGTATGAATTTCTGAAAGTAATATCCCGCCGGATCAGAAACGCCAATTCTATGGTGCGTGAAAACTCGGCGCTTATTCAGGAGCTTAAACGGCAGGTTTACGGAGATAAGCTGACAGGTCTGCTGAATAAAACCTATCTTGAAGAGACTCTACCGGGATTGATGAAAAACCGTTCAGAGCCCGTGGGACTCCTCCTTATGAAACCGGATAATTTTAAATATATTAATGATACCTTCGGACATGAAGCCGGTGATGATACCTTGAAGATCATGGCTGTGGCTCTTAATCATTTTATGGGTGAGAGAGGTACAGTCCTCCGGTATATGGGGAACGAGCTCGGGGTTATTCTCCCCGGCCGTGATCGTGATGAATGCTACAATGAAGCTGAGAAAATACTGGCAATGTTTAATTCTCTGGATATTTCCGAGGCAGTCAGGACTGGAGATGTTAAACTTTCAATGAGCATAGGGGTTGCGGTTTTTCCCGGGCATGCGGATATCTCCGATGAGCTGATTCTGCTGGCTCATGAATTGCCGCTGGCCGGACGGGCCAGGGGCGGGAATGTGATTCTTTTCCCGGAGGATATTAAGTCTGATGCTGAATGAAAATGAAAACATACTGAAAAATATATCTATTTTTGAAGATACCTGTGATGAGGATCTGGATAAAATAGCTTCCGAAATGAAACGCAGGGACCTTAAGGCCGGCGAGCTTATATTCAGAGAGGGGGACCCGGGGGACGAGCTCTATGTCATTGTAAAGGGGGGAGTTTCAATTTTTATAATTGATAAGGAGGGTAAAGAGGTTGTTCTTTCCGATATCATGGCCGGAAATTTTTTCGGTGAGATGTCGATAATTGAACAGGCGCCAAGGTCTGCCAACTGCCGGGTAATGCCGGAGTGTGCTGTCAAAATTATGAATAAGATGCTTTCCATTACTGTAAAAAGGCTGATGAATGTCGGCGCTTTTGTTACTCAGATGGTTCAGTGGGGCGCAGAATCGAGGAAAAGAGCGATTACAGATCCAGCTACGGGTCTGTTTAACAGGCGTTATCTTGAGGACTCTTTCGAAGGGCTTGTTAACAGAGCAAGAACAGAGGGGAACAGCCTTAGTTTTGTCATGTTTGATATGGACAGGTTCGGTTCTCTTAATACAAAATACGGGCAGGAGTTCTGTGACGGACTTATTGTAACATCTGCTCAGGTCTTCAGGGAAGTATTCAGCAAGGATGATATACTTGTCCGGTATGGCGGAGATGAGTTTATATTTATTTTCCCGGGGGCTGATGCCGGGTCAGCACAGCAGAAGTGTGATGCCCTGTGTTCTGCTATCCGGGAGTTGAGGTTTCCGGAACATGAGGAGTTAAGACTATCCTGCAGTATGGGGTTTGCCACAATGCCGCATAATGCCTCAAATGCCGATGAGCTGAAAGACAGATCCGATAAGGCCCTGTATCGTGCCAAGGAGGAGGGGCGGGACAGAGCCGTCGGTTTTACCGGTTAATAGTCTCCATCGATTTTATCAGAAGATATAAAGATCTGTTATACGGCAGTTCTATACCGTTTTTATCTGCATACTCCATTATTTTACCGTTTATGCTTTCAATTTCTGTTTCTCTCCTGTTCTCCAGATCCTGAAGCATTGAGCATCTGTTCAATGAAGTCTTTTCGCAAACATCGCGCGTTGTTTTCAGCATCTCTTCGTAGTTCATATTTATATTCTCTGCAGCGGCGGATTTCACAACTTCCATGACTATATTTTCCTGAAGTTTTGAAGCGCAGCTGTTGGTAAGTATCTCTCCATTTTTTATCCCGAGAATCGCAGCTATGGGATTAATCCCTGCATTAATTACAGCCTTGTGCCACAAATAATAATCAGGATCCTCAACTGTATATGAATTCATACCGGCGCTGTTCAGAAGGTGGTGAACTTTTTGAACATTACCGCTATTAGCACCTCCGATATTAATTACTCCCGTCCCGCCGGAAATTACTTCTACCGGTGAGGATTTTGCTGCACCGATAGTAGTCGATCCGTATACTATCCGATCTGCGGGGATAAAATTTTTTATCTCTTCTATATTTCCCAGGCCGTTCTGCAGTGATACAACAATTGAATTACTTTTTAAATGAACAGATACATTCTCCAGTGCTTCTGCAGTGGAGTAGCTTTTAACAAAAAGAAATACTATATCGGCATCTGCCAGAACTTCCGGTGATGAACTTATGGAAGGTTTAATAATTCTGGTTGTCTCACCTTTTGTCAGGATTAATCCTTTATCTAGAATCTCTTCTGCAATTTTATGATTTTTTTCATATATTGCAAAATCGATCAGATTTTCGTGAAAATAGTGTGCAAAAAGCGACCCGAGAGCTCCGGCTCCGATGATTCCAGTTTTCATAAAATCTCCTTATACTATGTAATCACTGAGTTCATTAGTGATAAGCTTTTATTATAATGCTTATTATGGATGAAGTCAATCTTTTTAGAATTCTTTTTAAAATGACAAGAAAGGCAGCAGTTTATTTTTTGGGGCACAGCGCTTAGCGCTGCGCCTGAAATGAGGGATTACGGAGGCAGCGCCCCAGTAATCCTCCATTTCAGGCGTATGCGGAGAATGCGCACCCCCTGGAATAATTGCTGCCGAAAAGAAGGTTTATAATTGAAGAATTTTATAAAAATATAAAATAATGCTATATTTTTATTTAACAGAAATACAATATGGAACTCAGTATTTCTCCGATGCCTTCGGCGGCGGGGAAAATATATCTTTTTTTATTACATAAAAATCAGGTATTATTATTATAGTATTTAACGAATTAAATTTTGCATACTATGTCATTTCGAAGAAGCGATAGCGACTGAGAAATCTAAGATTTCTCACATACGTTCGAAATGACAAGATCTAATTCAATCGTTAACCGTTATAGTTAAAACAAAATATTTATAAGTTATTAGATTTTGCGAGGTTACAGAATGAAGATAATAATAGAAGAGGCTGCAAAAGAGTTTATTCTTAAAAATGAGGGGCATGTGAGAGTGCTGACTCAATCATGTTATTCCGGCGGGGGCTGATGTCCCTCACGGCAGGTAACTAGCCGTATCCCTGCGGTCTGCATGGGGAAGCCTGAAGGCGCACTTGAAAAATTATACAATGAACATAAAATCGATGGTCTGTCGGTATGGATAGATACAGGAATTGATTTAAATGCTGTAAAAGAGATAAAGATAGGTCACAGAAAATTCTGGTTCTGGAATGAACTGACTCTGGACGGGATTCCAACACAGGTAAATGTAACTTAATAAGTTCCGGTGAAATAGATATCCTCATTTAATCGGTCTTGACACAATTTTCAGGTTGTTATATTTTAACAAATTGAGTTTATATGTCGGGAAGGATTTTATGAGGGTTCGGGATTTTCTTGTAAGCAGCAGGATTCATCTTTTCAGGCCGGAGGAGACGATAGCCGATGCGGCTGCTGTTTTCAGCGATCTGAAAATTGACGCATCCCCCGTTGTGGATAGTGAAGGAGCTCTCATAGGATTATTTACAAAATCCCATATTTTCAAAGCCATTAAAAACGGCAGAAGTATGAATACCCCTCTCTCTGATCTTATGACCAGAAATGTTATTGCCGGCCATCCCGATGACGATGTTGAGGACCGGTTCTATTTTAAACATGGTTATCTCCCGGTAGTTGAAAACGGAAAAGCGGTAGGAATAGTTGCAATACCGGACTTCGTAAAAACATTTCATGACTGGTACAAGATGACGCAGAACGTCATGAACGCTATTATCAACTCCTCTAAGGATCTTATTGTGGCGATAGATACCGGTGAAAAGATCACGGTTGTGAATAAATCAGCTGAAGAGGCCTTCGGAAAAACTTCAAATGAACTTGCAGGTCTCAGAATCCATGAAGTATTGCCTTTTATAAATCTCTCATCAGTAATGAAGAGCGGAGATATCCCGCCGATAACAAATGTTGTTTTTAATGAAATTTTATACATAAATAGAAGTTATCCGATCTGGTTTGAGGGTAAAATTATCGGAGCTGTTTCAATTTTTCAGGATATATCAGATCTTGAAAATATTGTACTTGAGCTTGAGTCGGTTAAAAATCTTAACAGTGATCTTCAGGCAATAATTGAATCTTCTGCCGATGGTATTTTTGTCTGCGATGGTGATGCAAATGTTCTCCGGATAAATAAGGCATATCAGAATATAACCGGACTTGATACATCCGGTTTTTACGGACGCAACATGAGAGATCTTGTGGCCGATGGCACCTATTCTCAATCCACCACGCTTCTGGTTCTTGAAAGAAAGGGTCCTGTTAATCTTATACAGAAGACAAGTACCGGGAAATCACTTCTTGTGTCGGGTATGCCTGTGTATGATGAGAACGGTAAAATATTCCGTGTTGTTTCAAGTGTGCGTGATATCACGGAGCTCTATGATCTGGAGAATAAACTTCAGGACGCAGAGAAGATGACTGAGGAGTTCCGGAAAGAGCTTGAATCTCTTAGAATACGGAATGTGAAGAACATAGAGGGGATGATTGTCGGCTCCGATGTTATGAATGATCTTGTGGACACTGCTATACGGCTTGCGAAAGTGGACTCGACAATAATGATAACCGGTGAATCCGGAACAGGGAAGGAGCTCGTTGCAGGAATTATTCACAAGTACAGCTTGAGAAACGAGAAACCCTTTATAAAAGTTAACTGCGGTGCAATTCCTCCGACTCTGCTTGAGTCTGAACTTTTCGGATATGAAGAGGGAGCGTTTACGGGAGCCAAGAAAGGCGGGAAGCCGGGGTATTTTGAAATGGCAGATACGGGCACACTCTTCCTGGATGAAATTGGAGAGATACCATACGATCTGCAGGCAAAGCTCCTCCGGGTGCTTCAGCAGAAGGAGCTGAACCGTGTAGGAGGACAGAAGTTCCGGAGCATTGATGTTAGAATAATTGCAGCAACTAACAGAGATCTTATGGATATGGTAAAAGAGAAAAAATTCCGCGAGGATCTCTACTACAGGTTAAATGTTGTTCCTCTGTTTATCCCTCCGTTAAGAGAGAGGAAAGAGGATATACAATTTCTCATCTCATATTTTCTTAAGACATTTAATGCCGGTTTTAATATGAAGAAACGGTTGTCCCCTGATCTGGTGGACCGGTTTGAAGAGTATTCATGGCCGGGAAATATCAGGGAGCTCCGGAATCTTGTTGAAAGACTGGTTGTTATGTGTCCCGACGATACTATTACTATTAAGGATCTCCCATCGAGTATATGCGCGGAATTAAACTGTCAGGAATCTGACCGGAGTATTGCTGTGAATTCCCTGATGCCGGTAAGGGAGGCGCTTGAAATGGTTGAAAAGCAGCTTATAGAGAGGGCATACCAGCAGTATTCTACCACAAGGCAGATGGCTCAATATCTGAAAATAAGTGCTGCATCAATAGTAAGAAAAGCTGCAAAGTATGGCATAACAAAACAGCATTGAGTTTTACAGGTTTCGACTTCTAATTATGTATACAATTGAACTTATTTCAGTATAAAATCTGTTTCATTTATGAAACGCTGTTTCAATTTTGAAATATTGTTTCGCTTGTGAAACAATATTAATTTAAGTAATCATTTGTGTTGACTTTGTAGATATAATTTCTTTCCAGCTTCTTTTGTGCTCCATAGGTGTAATTTAATCCAGAAACTTATACTGTAAAACTAGAAACAATTTTTCTGTTTTTTTAATATTCAGTGGGCTCTGGCCCCTTTTTGTTTCATAAATGAAACAAAAAGGGGCCAGAGCCCTCCGGCAGCATCTTCAATACACCTGGTTGATTAAACTTTTCTTAAAAAATATATTAAAATAAGGTCAAATTTTTTATATGATGAAGATTATTAAAGCTTTATTTATCGCTTTACTCTCTGTTTACTGTAATATTTCAGTGCTTTTATATTCTAAACTGCTTAATTAAAACATCTTCACGATCAATTTCCACACTGAAGACATTCGAAACTGATAATTCTGTTATTTAATCCCAACTTAAATATTCCACAGTTAAATTCTGGCACACAACTTGCTCTATATATCTTCATGCAGTGATTAACAATGATTAAAAAATCGGAGGAATTATAAATGAAGACTGGTAAAGAATACGAAGAAAGTTTGAGAAAACTTAAACTCAAAGTTTATCTCTTCGGCGAAAGAGTAGAGAATGTAGTTGATCATCCGATCATCCGCCCGTCCATGAATGCCGTTAAAATGACTTATGACCTTGCACAGATGCCTGAGTATGAAGATCTTATGACTTCAACGTCTCATATCACCGGAAAGAAAGTTAACCGGTTCACTAACATCCATCAGAATACAGCTGACCTTGTTAAGAAGACAAAAATGGAGCGGCTCCTGGGATCAAAAACCGGATGCTGTTTTCAGAGATGCGTCGGTATGGATGCAATGAACGCTCTCTCTATTACTACATTTAATATCGATAAAAAATACGGCACAGAATATAATAAACGTTTTCTCAAGTATCTTGAATTTGTTCAGGAGGAGGATCTTGTATGTGACGGTGCCATGACTGATCCTAAGGGTGACAGAAATCTTTCTCCGAGCCAGCAGGCCGACCCGGATCTGTTTCTTCATGTTGTTGAAGAGAGAGCTGATGGAATTATCGTAACAGGTGCTAAGGCTCACCAGACCGGAGCTGTTAACTCACACGAAATTATTGTTATGCCTACCATTTCTATGAAAGAAGAAGATAAGGACTATGCCATATCGTTCGCGGTCCCGTCAGATTCTGAAGGGATAACATACATCTACGGACGTCAGTCATGCGACACACGGAAGATGGAGAAAGGGGTGATAGACAGGGGGAACCAGACTTTCGGCGGACATGAGGCTCTGGTTGTTTTTGAAAAAGTTTTTGTTCCATGGGATAGAGTCTTCATGTACAAGGAGTTCGATTTCGCCGGTGAGCTTGTAGAAAACTTCGCATCTTATCACAGGCAGAGTTATGCATGTAAAGTCGGAGTGGGTGACGTTCTCATAGGCGCAACTCAGGTTGCTGCTGAATACAACGGAGCAAACAAAGCTTCTCACGTAAAAGACAAAATAATTGAGATGAACCATCTTAACGAAACTCTCTTCTGCGGATCACTTGCCTGCGCACAGGAGGGGAGTAAACAGCCTTCCGGTACATATCTGGTAAATGTACTTCTTGCTAATGTATGTAAACAGAACGTTACAAGATTCCCATATGAAATTGCAAGACTTGCACAGGATATCGCCGGCGGTCTCATGGTTACCATGCCTTCAGAAGATGATCTTAACTCGCCGGAGATAGGCCACTATGTTAAGAAGTATTTCAAAGGGAGAGCAGACGTTACCACTGAAAACAGAATGAGAATTCTAAGACTGATAGAAAACATAACTCTTGGTACAGCTGCAGTTGGATATCTCACTGAGTCTATGCATGGTGCAGGTTCACCTCAGGCTCAGAGGATTATGATAGCACGTCAGGTGAACATGGCTGAAAAGATTAAAAATGCAAAACTGCTCAGCGGAATTGTGGAGTAGAGGTTTTTTGAAGATAGGTGTTAAATACTGCGGGGGCTGCAATCCATCTTTCGACAGGATTGCGGCCGCTGAAAAGATAAAAGAGAGATTTAAAGAGGAAGCGGAATTTGTTTCATATAGTAATCCTGATGCTGAGTTTATCATTGTTTTAATGGGATGCGGTTCAGCCTGTGCTGACCTGACCGGGATCGATGAGAGCAAGATTGTAATAGTGAAAAGTGAAGCAGACGCAGATGCATTTAGTCCTTATAAGTAGTTTTTTAAGAAGTAAAATTGTTATGTTTCGGCTCCGCTCAGCAGGCGGTATTTACAGTTG
>PGXT01000293.1 GCA_002839285.1 Spirochaetae bacterium HGW-Spirochaetae-5
CGGGTGTGAAATTACAATCTCCGGCGAGCCTCTGATTATTCAGAGTCTGGCTAAATATATTGTCTACGGGCAGTTGTGGAGTCTCTTCCTCTCGCTTGCTGCTGTATCTCTTGTTGTTATAGTTTTATTCAGAAATATCAAGGCGGGATTTGTTGCACTTGTTCCGATTGGTCTGGCTCTGCTTTTTAATTTCGGTGTCATGGGCTGGATGGGGATAAAACTTGATATAGCAACGGCGATTATTGCTTCAATCACGGTTGGGATAGGAGTTGATAACACTATTCATTTTCTGAATAATTACCGTGTGGTGAGCCGTGATAAAACACTTTCGTTTAATGAAACGCTGACAGTTACGCTTTCAATTGCCGGGAAGGCGATAATATATGCAGCACTTGCTTTAATCTGCGGATTTTCCGTACTTGTTGTATCGAGTTTTAAACCGATTATGTTATTCGGGATTCTCATGGGAGTTACATTTATAGCAACAACTGCCGGTGCTCTTCTTGTTCTACCTGCATTTATTAAAGCCGTGAATTTCAGCATGGATGAAGATACAGCACCGGCTGATTTCGAGTTCTTGAAAACCGGTGCAGCAGTCAGGTTGGCGGAAAAACTGATTAGCTCCAGCAGGCGTATCGGGGGGATTTACAGTCCGGTAAAGATGCGTTATGAAAGAATTATGGCAGAGAAGGTGATCCCTCTGTTGAAACGCGGGGAGTGAAGTATTAAAATTTAATGAATAAATTCTGAAAAAATTAACAAAAAATAAAAGGAGAAAAAAATGAAAAAAACTGCACTTACAGTAACAGCAATAGTACTGATTATCGGAACAGCCTTCGGAGCGTTCAGCGGAAGAGAAATCATGGATAAGTCCGAGGCTCTTAAACAGCCCGATACTGTTAAAGCTTCAGTGGTTATGACTATTTATAAAGGCGATACTGTTCAGGAGAAAGAGTTTGAAATGACAGGGAAAAAGTCGGGCAAGGACGAGAAGGTTCTTATCACTTTTACAAAGCCGACAAAAATTAAATTTCTTACACATACCCACAAAAAGGGTGATGATGACCAGTGGCTCATGCTTACTTCAGGTAAAGTAAAAAGGATAGCATCTTCGGAACGTGACCAGGCTTTTGTAAATTCACATCTCTATTATGAGGATATGAAATCACGGGA
>PGXT01000294.1 GCA_002839285.1 Spirochaetae bacterium HGW-Spirochaetae-5
TACCGATGGGTTAAGAAAACTTACTACACTTATAAATACAAGTGGACCTACAAAATCAAATACAAAACAGTTACCAAATTAACCACAACTAAACCAACATCAACAGCAGCAGCAACGACAACAACAGTTAGCAAAAATCCATACTTGATATCAAGTAAAAATTGTCAAGTCACAGCTTCAACTATAAAATCAATGGCCAAATCAATAACTAAGGGCGCTACTTCATACAAATCCAAAGCAACTAAAATATTCAATTGGGTTAGAGATCACCTGGCCTACAGTTTTTACTACAACACCAAATACGGAGCAGTTAAAACTCTATCATACAGGAAAGGAAACTGTGTAGATCATGCCCACCTCATGAATGCTTTAATGAGGACCGTAGGGATAAAATCCCGATACGTCCATGTAAAAGCTAGATTTAGCAGTGGATCTTATGGTCATGTCTACTCCGAAGTCTATGTCAATGGAAAATGGTTAAAAGCAGATGCTACCAGTTCCAGAAACAGCCTGGGCGTAGTTAGAAGTTGGAGTCTGGTTAAATATAAAGCCAGATATACCTCACTACCATTTTAGATGTTAGGGAATACCCTAACATTTTTTTATTATTTTTTTAAAAAATACATAAAATGCAAGATATAATATAAATTAATTATTTTAATCATTCAATATATTTAAAAAAAATTCGTTTCTCCCTAAAATCTCCTTATTTTATAACTAAAAGGCCAAAAATAGATTATAATAAATAAAAAAGGCACAAGATACATTATTTTAACATCTCTCCCTACATTCCCGCGGAGACAAGTTTAGACCCTGGCACATGTATAAGATTTGGCCTTAAAGAATAACCTATTCTTGAAAAAAGCTCTTACTGAATGGATTTTATTTAAATAGAGTATGGTGGAGTCCTTTCTATTTAAGTCATATAAAAAAAGCTCAAATTGAGTCTTATTTGATTTAATAGACACAAAGCTTCCCTTTTTCTTGATTTTAAACCACAATCTTTATATAACATGTCACAAGGATATGATGATATCAGTGTGACCTTTATTTAGTCAATATGATTATTATTGAACTTTTTTCAATAATATGAACTTTTTAAAGCGGCATTGATATGGAGGCGGTAAAATTTCGCGAAAATTAAATGTAGTTTTCGTATTTA
>PGXT01000129.1 GCA_002839285.1 Spirochaetae bacterium HGW-Spirochaetae-5
CCTTTGCTTATTCCGGCGATAAAGATTCCAGCCATCTCGACCTTGACACTTTTCTTTTCCGGAAGCTTGTCGTAAACATCCTCTTCACAGAGAAGATCCATAACCTGAGGTCCGATTTTAGCTTTTACAATTGGAACTTTTCTCAGTTTGTAAATCTTAGGGATCTGATCAATAACCGCTTTGGGTATATTTGCATTCTTGATCTTATCCATTCTCTTTTCAAGTATAAGGATAGTTGTTGTAATCTTATGCTGATCAACAAGATCCTTCTGAGTTGTCATCTTTTTTTCCATTCTCTTTTTGAGAATAAAATATCCTGCAATCAATGCTCCGATTACTACTGCTAATATTATATACAATATCCACCATTCCACTGTATTACGCCTCCGTTAAAATAATTTGTACTTATTAAAAAAAGCGAATCTGTATAATAAAAAATCTACCATTAATTATGCCGGTAAAATATAATTTTACACCTGATACGGCTTTGTTTCAAGTCTGATTTCACTTTCCTAATATTTTAATTCCATAGTCAAGTTAAATAAGATGCCTAAACGGGAAAATAAGGTATCTACTCATAAACTGGCGATGAAGCTGCTCTAAGTGCAACCGCGGCGCGGCATAGATAAAATACCACCGGTTTTTGACCAGTTACGAAAATAATAAGCACAACTTAACCGATAAAAACTGATGATTATCTAAATCTGTCATATTGATAAGATCTTTCCTGTATAAATATTTATATCTTCTTTTTTTTATTGAAAAGATAGCCCATGGATTTTTAATGTTCATGATCAATATTTATTATTTATATACTTTAGTGGAGTATTTTAAATCAGTATTAATTTTTAACTTTTTTTGCCGTAAAAAACTCTATTATCCAGACCGTTGAAGGCGGAGACATATAATTTTTACATTAAAATATGTACTATTAATTTAACACTGATTATAAATAATAATGATACCAGATCAAATAAAATACACAGGAATAACTGTATGGAACCTAAAAAAGTCACACTCAAATCTCTTGAAAAAATCATTGAAGAAATTAAAGAGGGATCAGAGAGCTCAATAGGCAACTATCTGTTCAAAGGATTCAGGATTCAGGTGAGCAAATATAAATCATCGGGAACTGAACGGTATATGAGACTTTATAAATCAAGAAGAGAACAGGGTCTCTGTGTAAGATGCGGTATAAAAGTGACCGATAAGAATACAAAAACAGGAAAGCTTTACAGACTTTGTGAACATCATAGGGAAACAACAGATAGAAAACAGAGATAAAGCCGGTTACCGGCTTTATCTCTTTCCGGCTCTACTTTTTAGATATTGAATATATTACAACATCCTGCACCGGAACATCCTGGAAATACCCTTTATTCCCGGTCTGAACCTTTTTTATCTTATCTACAACATCCATCCCTTTTATAACTTTTCCGAAAACACAGTATCCGTAACCTTCTGTTGTGGGGGATTTATAATCAAGGAATCGATTATCCGCAACATTAATAAAAAACTGAGCCGTTGCACTCTGCGGTTCCATGGTTCTAGCCATGGCTATCGTCCCTATTGTATTAGATATCCCGTTTGAAGCTTCATTTTTAACAGGGGGCAGAGTCTTTTTTTCCCCCATTCCTGGAGTAAACCCTCCACCCTGGATCATGAAGCTTCCGATAACTCTGTGAAAAATAGTTCCGCTGTAAAAACCGCTGTTAACATAAGCTAAAAAATTCGCTACCGTAGCAGGAGCTTTATCCTGAAAAAGTTCCATCTCTACATTACCCATGGATGTTTTCATTACTACAACCGGATTTCCGGCAGAGTATGATGAAGCCCCCCACATTAAGATTAAAGTTAAAATCATAGATTTAAATTTCATTTTTACCTCGCCATTTATTTTGTTTCATGGCACCCTCTGCGGATGCCTGATAAGGGGCGTGGGGCCTCGTCCCTGTGCCCCTTATCCTAAATTCAGTAGAAACTATTTTTTCTTATTCTTTTTTAATACTGCAATTTTATTCTCTATATCGATCATCTGGTCCCTTATCGCCGCTGCTTTCTCAAATTCGAGATTATCCGCAGCTTCGAGCATCTGTTCTTTCATCACTACTCTTAGTTCTTCAAGCTCTTTCAGATTGTTGCTGCGGTAAGATGATATATTCTCCGCTACATAATTGATATAGGAGTTTTCTTTCATGTACTCCCTTTCAATCATATCGATGATCTCTTTCTTTATCGATTCAGGTTCTATATTGTTATCAATGTTAAACTGCTTCTGAATCTTTCTTCTTCTGTCTGTTTCGTCAATCGCCTCCTGCATTGAGCCGGTCATCTTATCCGCATACATGAAAACTTTACCGTGAAGATTTCTTGCAGCTCTCCCCGCTGTCTGAATGAGTGAACGCTTGGAGCGGAGAAACCCCTCCTTATCCGCATCGAGTATGGCAACGAGAGAGACCTCGGGAATGTCAAGCCCCTCCCGTAAAAGGTTTATCCCTATAAGACAGTCAAACTCCCCCTTCCGGAGATCACGGATAATCTCAACCCGCTCAATCGTATGAATCTCTGAATGAAGGTATCGGGCTTTAATCCCCACCTCTTCGAAATAAACTGCAAGATCTTCAGCCATTTTTTTTGTAAGAGTTGTAACGAGAACACGTTCATTAGCCTCTGCCCGTTTCTTTACCTCACCTATAAGATTATCCACCTGATTAAGCGCGGGACGGATTTCTATTTCGGGATCGAGAAGTCCCGTGGGGCGGATAACCTGCTCTACTATATTCTCCGATTTTTCAAGTTCATATTCCGACGGAGTTGCCGAGACAAACACAGCGTGTTTTATCATGTTTTCAAACTCTGTAAAAACAAGCGGCCTGTTATCGAGAGCTGAGGGGAGACGGAATCCGTAGTTCACAAGATTCTCTTTCCGTGCACGATCTCCGGCGTACATTCCTCTCACCTGCGGAAGAGTGGCATGAGATTCATCTACAAGAAGAAGGTAATCCTCTTTAAAATAATCAAGAAGACATGAGGGTCTCTCCCCCTCCTCTCTCCTGTCCATAATCCGGGAATAGTTTTCTATTCCGCTGCAGTATCCCGTCTCTGTGAGCATCTCAATATCATACTTTGTGCGGCTTTCCAGTCTCTGCGCTTCAAGAAGTTTTGTCATCGGGATCTGCAATGAAGTGCTTGGCGGGGAATATAACACAGGCATCGGTTTCATGAAGCACCTCTCCGCTTACCGGATTAAAAACGGTAAGACGCTCTATCTCATCACCGAAAAATTCGACCCGGAACGCCTCCTGCTTAAGATATGCAGGATATATATCTACAATATCACCCTTCACTTTAAACATGCCCCGGGTAAAGGCGATGTCATTTCTTTCATATTGTATCGCAATGAGTTTTCGAAGAAGAGTATCTCTCCCCACCTCCTGACCCGGCTTTATAACAATATGTGATTTCTCAAAATTTTCAGGTTTACCAAGACCGTAGATGCAGGAGACAGATGAAACAACAATGACATCTTTTCGCTCAAGGAGCGACGATGTGGCCTTCAATCTTAGCCGGTCTATCTCGTCATTTATCGATGCGTCTTTTTCTATATAGAGATCCGAAGACACAACATATGCTTCGGGCTGATAGTAGTCATAATAGGAGACGAAGTACTCAACTGCATTGTCGGGGAAAAATTCGCTGAACTCACGGAAGAGCTGTGCAGCCAGTGTTTTATTATGTGTAAGTACAAGTGCGGGCTTATTCACCGACTCAATTATTTTAGCCATGGAATATGTCTTACCGGAACCGGTTACACCCATGAGGGTCTGAAGGCGTTTCCCTGTATTAATTCCGTTTACAAGACTATCGATAACTTTAATCTGATCAGGTGAAGATTTATATGGAGATACTACCTTAAATTTTTTCATTATAACCTTTAGTTTTCTCTGAAAGATTTACTCTCAATGAGACATCTAAAATCTATATTGAACAAAATCAAGTAACATTTGAGATATATTTATGATGTGGAACAGTAGCGGTTTATTATTGGGGCACAGCGCTTCGCGCTGCGTCTGGGGTTGGGGATTACGGGGGCAGCGCCCCCGTAATCCCCAACCCCCAGCGTATGAGGAGATTACGCTGAAAATAAGTGCATCATTTATTCTTCTGAATTAAATCCCGATAGGCCGAAGGTGTTATACCTCGGTTTTTATTAAATGCACGGCTGAATGTGCTTAAACTTTCAAACCCTACGGAATAGGCAATATCAATAATCGAGGCATCGCCTTCAAGCATTACCTTGGCCTTTTCAATACGCAGATCATTTATATACTCACTGAACTTTCTGCCGGTACAAACAATAAAAGCTCTGCCGAAACGCCCCGGACTCATCCCCACTGACCGGGCAGCACCCTCCCGGGAGATATCATACATGTAATTTTCAGCAATATAATCTTCAACTTTTTTAATCTTATGTTCCGTATCCGGAGATACTATATAATCCTCTTCTTTTCCGGCATAGTCTTCTTTAAAAACCGCTCCCTCACTTGAAATAATCTCTTCAGGATTATTAATTCTCTCCAGAGGCATAACTGATAATTGAAAAGCACGGTCTACGTTGTAATCAGAAAAAATCTTTGTCCGCAATAGCAGCAGCGGTATGAAAATAAAAATTCCAATGGATGAAATGACGGCAATCAGTATAAGAATAAAGGCCGGTGAATTTGCAGATTTTCTGTAGGAATAGTAATTATATCCGATCCCGTATCTCTCGCCCCCTGCATTGATTATAAACTGATTATAATTGATGCTATTAATCCGTACAAAATACCGTTTCATCACATATGCGTTCACAGGGTGAATTTCCTGTTCAGTATTTGAAAATCTCCAGCGCCCCGGTGTAAAATCATTGAGAACTATAGACTGCGGTTTAGGGAAATCGGGATTTTTTGTATATACCCAGTTATATGGAGGGACTGTGAGCTTAACAATATAATCGACCTCATCAGGAACAGAGGAAAAATCACCCGTGCGGATAGCATCTGCTAAATAGCGGTTCTCGACTCCCCGTTTATCATCATAGGAATTCTCAAATTGTGCAAGAGCAACATATCCCATTGTTGAAAATATGATAATATTAATAATAAAAATAGAACCCGTTACTTTAAATGTAAGCGAGAGCTGATGCAGGTTGCTATGAACATATACCACTGCGTAAAGAGAATAGACAATAAGAAACAGAGCACTGACGGCTGAAATTATTGTAACATAGGGAAGCGCCCGGAAAAAAATATAACTGGAGAGGAGAGCCACTTTTAAAATATCAAGAATTACAAGGAGAGCAAAGTTCCGGCCGTTCCATCCGCCATAAGTTATAGGGAAAATAAATCTTCGTATAATACTTTTCCTGGAGTTATTCCTTTCATCAAAGAGTACATTC
Organism: Spirochaetae bacterium HGW-Spirochaetae-5; assembly: GCA_002839285.1. Taxonomy (GTDB): domain Bacteria; phylum Spirochaetota; class UBA4802; order UBA4802; family UBA5550; genus WRGT01. The sequence goes on from PGXT01000129.1 coordinate 5,438, forward strand.
CTGACAAATACAATAACGGTCCATCCGTAAAAAATCATAACAACAAGAGGGATCAGTTTTGAACTGTAAGCAGGTGCGTAGCCGGTTTCACGGAATTGTATGCCGCCGCTTAGAGCATTATAAACATAATCTCCATAAACTGCTGCGGATATAACTATCATTAAAATTGAAACTATAATTGATTCACGCCGGCACCGTTCCCCGGCAAAACTGTAGGCAAACAGTACAAGGAAAATAAGTCCAAAAGGTGCAAGAGCGGCAAGATACCACCCGTAAGCGCCAAGGGGAGAGTAAAATGAATATGTTATAAGATGACCCGCTTCATAAAGAAACGCAAAGGCAAAATAGCACGAGAGATACCGGTGTGCCGCATCATTCTTTTTCCTCGCTGCAAGATATATAAAAATTACAAATGTCAGCATTGCGGGAGCAAAACGTTCGAATGAATATTGTGAAAATAATATGATCTGCTGAGGCTCCATGAACACTCTCCCATCTTTAATGAAATGTACTTTGATCTGGCAAATAAGTCCCCTTCAGATCAGATACAAAATATACAATCTGTACATTATGTCTAACAATACGGCATATCTATTATATGTCTGATGAATTGAAACTAAAAAAAAGATTTACATAAAAAATCGCGCTGTCCTTAAAGGCAGCGCGATTTTTGAAATTCCGCCAATTATAATGTAAGATTTTACACGCCGGATAACTGTTTAAATGTATCATCAGCTGGTGTAACAGTAGTCTTACCGGCATTAATGTCATATCTATACTGTACTGACTTTATTGCCTTTTTTGTAAAATCCCAGTTCATTACTGATTTAATCTGCTCATCACTTGCCGCTGCGCCGAGTCCGTTAAGTCCTGGGCCTTTATCAGCATAGACAACCTTATTTATAGACATTGCATACCAGTTATATGCATATAAATGTTTCGCAGTATCATCACCGAATGAAGGCCATGGATTATAATAGGCTGCTAATTTTCTCATTTCTGTACAGCTGTCACCTACCCATCCGCCGATGTTGCTGTTGGTACGAATCTCTTCAAGAGCGAATGCATCGCGGGCAAGCATCTCTTTCATATAAGTTACACTTTTTGCTCCGGGGTAAACTCCGCCGCAGTAAGTTTCAGATCCTTTTCCCCAGAACGGATCAAGAAGTGTTAAACGTTTAGGCATAAGATTTGAAGAGAGAGTCCCTGCAGCAACTCCCTTACTGATTTTGTATGCCATAAGAGTCGCCAGCTGATTACCAAGAGAGTGACCCATGAAACGGATACCGCTTACAGAACTTCCGAAAATATCTTTGTACTCTTCAAATAATAAATCTGTTACACTATATGTAGTTGGAAGTGAAACATATGCTCCGCCCCTAACCATATATCTCATCTGTTTTTTACCGTTATTTCCAAGCCAGAGTTTAGCCTGAGCATCTTTCACTTCACTCTCATCAGCCCACTGTGCCCAGTATGCTATACAGACATTGTATCCTTTATTCATCCATGAGTTAATAACATTATATGACCCGATTGTTGAAGAGTTAAAAAAGAAAGCGTTATCATTTCCGAAGTCTTCATTTTTGGTCGATCCGTTCTGCCAGCCGTGATAATAAACAACAGTGGGCTTACTGCTGTCATAATACTGATTGTACTGACCGGGAACAGCCTTCTGATACTCGCCGTTTGGTCCGAGAAAATAGAATCCATAATCAAGATTTTCTGTTTTGAATGTAAATGTGTAGTTTGATGTTCCCTGCGCTGCGCCGCTTGTGCTTTTAATACTTGCTGCAGCAATTGTTACCATATATGATGTATCCTGTTTAAGACCTTTTCGGATCTTGTTTTTCTTAACTGTATCAAAAACGAAAACTCTTGAAGGTATAAATGTTGCCACTCTATTGGCATAGGTCACAGTTCCTGCCAGAACTTCACTTGTATCAACGCGTGTTACTTTGAAAGTAGTTGTATTTAATGTAGAAACATTAATATCTGCATCAAACGCAACTGAAACATTAGCTTCAACCGGAACATTAGTTGCATTTGCAACCGTTGAGCCCGACCCGCCTGTTACAGACTTTGACATCCCTTCTGCAGAGGAAATACCATCTGATTCTAAAGTAAGTTCAAGACTGATTTGTTCATCGGAAGATCCTTCTTCCACCACACTTTCGCATCCTGCAAAAGTTATAATACAAATAATCGTGAAAATACCGATAAATCCCGAAAAAAATCTTCTGCTCTTTAAATATGAAAATTTCATAATTCCTCCATACTTTTTTATATTTTCCATTTAAGTACCGTCTGGACGGTTTTATATAACATAAAAGAATAGTCCGTGTCTTTTCAAAATGAATCATGTTTCAATTTGAAGAGGTTTTTTAAAAAAAAATCAATGTTTATCTAATTGATGAATATTTTGTAAAAAAACGATTATATACCTCCGCCGTCATCGGCGCAGGGGATAATAAGGTCTTTTGTATTTTAAAATAGTTAAAGAATAAATATTAAAAAAATACAATTAATAGCTCTTATAATGATAAAACTGACGATATTAAGATATAATATAGATATGGATCAAAAGATGAGAAAAATATTATTCAGCGGAATAGGGAATAAAATAGAGGGAGAGATACGGACCCATCTCACAGATAATCTGTATATATACGAATTCTGCAATTTTGAAGATACAGAATCGTATTTTCAGAGATTCAATCCCGATCTTCTTTTAACGGCCGTATACTATTCTTATGAAGATTATGAAAACCGGGTATCTCTTTTAAAAGCAATATCCGATTCATTCGAAACCCCCCTGGGTGTTATAATCAGCCGGAGCAGCGAAGAACCCTATTTTTTCCTTTTAAAAAACCGGATAACAAATATCATCACATCACCTCTTAATAAGCTGCAATTTTTGTCATACATAGATAGATTTATCTCCCCAGATGATTTTAATAATCTTCATGACAATGAAGAACCCATACTGCATGATAAAATATGTTCCGATTCAGAAAATTCTCTGGTGTCAAATCTTGTAATTCAGAATAGAATGCTTAAGGATCATTTGAAAAAGAATAAACCGGAAGATAAACTGGAAAAATATCATTTTGAAAGAGTAAATGAACATAGATTAGTTGAAAACAGACTATGGGAAGCATATGAAAATGATTATTTCAAATTATTTTATCAGCCTGTAATATCACTTGAATCAGGGAAGCTTTCAGGATTTGAAGCTCTTATCAGGATTATTCACCCGGAGGAAGGGCTTATCTCTCCGGATAAATTTATTGCTGTTGCCGAAAATTCAGCTATAATTTTTCCCCTGGGGCTATGGATTATAGAAGAGTCCTGCCGGCAGATAAATATATGGAAGGAACGTTTTATTCTGGATACGTCATTACGTATAAACATAAATCTTTCCGCAAAACAGTTCCTTCATCCCGAACTTACAAGTCACATCTTTGAAATAACAGAACGTCTTGGAATTAATGAAAACGACATAGCATTTGAACTGACAGAGAGTGCTTTCATGGAGGATATGGAGTCGGCAAATATTGCGCTTCTGGAGCTCCGGTCAAAAAAATTTGCACTCTACATGGATGATTTCGGTACCGGATATTCATCACTCAGTTATCTAATGCACTTTCCGGTTAATGTCATAAAGATAGATCAGTCATTCGTTAAATGGATGCATATTGATGAACAGAGTGAAACTCTGGTGAAATCACTGGTAACACTTGCACATAATCTCGGATTAAAAGTTGTGGCAGAGGGGACTGATGATGAATCTCATATAGATATTTTAAAGGATTGCAGCTGCGACTATGCACAGGGATATTACTACTCAAAACCTCTTCCGGCGGATGAAGCGGGAAAATTTATATCTGATCACTTTAAGGAAAAATAGATATTACGGTTCAATATCCTCTTTTCCTGAAATTCTAAGCTCGCTTATAATCATTCCTGCAAGAATTAGAATACACCCTAGAACAGACCAGCACCCCAGCCTTTCACCAAGGAGATAATAACCGAAGATACCGGCAAAGACCGGTTCACCTGAAAAAATCAAAGCAGTATGAGTTGAACTTGTGAAGCGCTGCATAATATTCTGAATAAGGTAAGCTCCCACAGTTGCAAATATTGAAGTAACCAGTATTGCCTCCCATACAACTCTCTCCTGAGGAATGACAGTCTCTTCAAACAGCAGAGCAGAAATAACAGATAGAATCGCTACAACACCGACCTGCACAATTGTAAGAAGAATGGAATCCATTTTCTTTGTATAATATCCCACAGTGAGTATATGAAAAGCCACTGCAAGAGCACAGAAAAGAACAAGGATATCACCTTTATTTACAGCAAAGCCTCCGTTGTAAGAAAGAAAAAATAGTCCCGCAATTGCGCAGATGACGCCTATTGTACTTTCTATTGACGGCCGTGCCTTTAGTATAAGAGCGGAAAAAAGCGGAACAAGGACAACACTGAATCCGGTAATAAAACCTGCATTAGAAGCTGTTGTGTACTTCAGCCCCACCGTCTGAAAGGCGTATGCAAAGAAAAGAAAAACACCCACGACACTCCCGCGGAAAAGAATATATCTATTGAGACCCGAAAGTCTTTTATGAAAAATCAAAAGAAGAATTACTAAAGCCAGAATAAAACGAAGAGCAATAAAATTAAAAGGTGTTACATCAGCAAGAGCATTTTTTATAGCAACAAATGTATATCCCCAGACAATTACTACTGCAAGAAGTGAAAGATCAGCAAAAAG
>PGXT01000130.1:0-6255 GCA_002839285.1 Spirochaetae bacterium HGW-Spirochaetae-5
CGTTTTGTTAAAGCATTCATTTTCTCTGTAGAACCTGTGGAGTTTTTAAATTTTATATTCACAAGCTCCGGAGAGAAGGCATTTTTTGCTGTTACTTTCTTTATACATTCTATACCGATACTTTTTGCAGCAATACTCAGCGCTTCACAGAATGTTCCTATTGAGAGAAGAAGTTCCCTGTTGCGAGGATCGACTGCCGGGAGTGACCTGGTTTTATCCCATCCGATAATCCATTCGCTGTCAGATACTATTTTAACTCTCCATGGTTGAGTGTTATGCCCGCTCGGTGCAAGGGAAGCATGGCGGAGAAGAAAGCGATCCCTCTCTGAAATATTTACAGGTGATGTATTCTCCTCTGCAAAGACTCTTTCCAGATAGGATAAACCGGGAAGAATTCCGTTAACTGCCATGAGCGCTCCGGCACCATAGGCACTTTTTATCAGTAAATCTTTTCTTGTCATCATGATAGCACTCCCTGTAATTATAAATTAAGCATATAACCGATTTTAATCGATGCCGATGCCGAGATCCTCTGTCTCTTGAACTCCTCTCCGCCCGTTGTGACTTTGCCATCGTTCATTCTGTAGTGAACTGCTGCGAATGGATCGAGGTAAACATTCTCTGTTATTTTCCACACGTATCCTGCTCCTGCAGTGAGAATATTATCAGTCCACTCTGCTGTTTTGCCGGATGATTTATTCTCGATGGAACAGTTCCATAGTTCTGCCCCTGTTCCGATCCAGAATCCGGTAAGATCGTTCCGGAAGAAATAGTCAATTATGAATGCTGTAACATTCATCTCGTAGTTTTTAAAATCATCATCAATTAATCTGTCCGGCTGGTAAAGATGTGCAGCTACTATTCTTATCTTAATCTGATCAAAACCGGCCCATGCCTGAAAAGAGTATCCCGGCTCTTTATCAATTGAACTTAATACTGTGGGGAACAGGTCAACTGCATATCCCGCGGCTTTAATATCACGGGTCTCCGTATTAATACCTTGTGCGGAGATGGGGATTATTGCGGCTGTGATGATCATTGAAATAAAAAAAAGCTTAGTTTTCATAATTCGGTCTCCTTATTGTTTTTAATTTTTTTATATAATTTCATCCCGAGCTTTTCAGCTTTAAGGGATAATCTGCTGCTTATCTCCGGACGGGTTTTGCTCCCGGGCTTTACTATTTTTCCTGTTAAATTATAACCCCCGTAGTGAAGCACCTCTTTAACAGCATTAATTGCACCTCTGCTCTCTGCCGCGATAAAGTTGAACGGCCATGGAGTAGAGCATGCAGTCACTATAATCGCAGCCTTACCCTTCTGGCGGGGGACCGGGAAGCCATTTTTTGATTCACCCATGAATACAGGTACATTCCGGTCAAAAAGAGTTTTCAACTGTGAACTCATATTGCCCCAGTGTGTCGGGGTTCCTATGATAAGTGCATCGGCATTTCTAATTTTTTCTCCTAGACGATGTGCGTCATCAGCGGGAAGAGTACAAGTTCCATCGGGTCTGCATTTCATACATGCAACGCAGTGGCGCATCTCGAGATCGTATAGGTTGAAATATTCAATATCACATTTTTCTCTGATATCTTTGATGACCGAAGCCAGAAGGATTGCAATAGTCCCCTTTCTTTTAGGGCTGGCGTTTAATACTAATATTCTCATTGTGGCCTCCATTATTGCTCATTGCAGATTGTCGAATAAATATTCGAACAGTTACCACACGTCGAATATTTATTCGAAAGTCAAGTATTTTTAATTTTTTTTTGCTTTTCTCTGGAAAAATTTTGTGGTATAAAGAATGGATATAAGCAGATTATGTTTTCAGGTTAATAATTATGAAATTAAAAGTATATGAAATCTTCTATTCAATTCAGGGTGAAACAACTACAGCAGGTTTCCCCTCTCTCTTTATAAGGCTGGCCGGATGCAATCTGAACTGTTCATGGTGCGACACTGTGAAGGCTAAGGATGGCGGAAGAGAAATGGATGTGGAGGATATTATCGATGAAGTTAACCGGAATAAACCCTTTCATCATGTAACACTTACCGGCGGGGAACCGCTTATTCAGGATGGGGCTCTTCATCTGCTTCAGAGATTGTCCGAAGAGGGTTATACTACTCAGGTAGAGACAAACGGAACAGTTTTATATGGGACAATTCCGGATAATGTAAGAATTGTTACTGATGTAAAGACACCTTCAAGCGGAGAAGCCGGTTCATTCAGGGATGAGAATATCAGTCATCTCAGTAAAAATGATGAGGTTAAATTTGTAATCGCAATGATGGAGGATTATGAATTTGCAAAATCATTCGTTAAAGATAAACTTAAAAACTCGGAGGCTGTAATAAATTTTTCACCGGCATCGGGAATGATGGAACCATGGGTTCTTGCAAATCTTATTATAAAAGATAAACTCCCCGTAAGGCTGAATATTCAGCTGCATAAAATTGCGAAGTTTGCCTGAGTATTTTTACAATTATATAGAGGTAGTAAAATGGATTATGTCGGACACGTAATAAGACCTCCATCCGAGGCATACAGTATGATAATACAGGTCACAGTGGGGTGCTCGCACAATATGTGCACATTCTGCGGTGCATATAAGGATCTTAAACCTAAGTACTGGGTAAAGGACTGGGAGACTGTTAAAAAGGATATAGATGAGGCATCGAGCTATAAGTACGGTTTTACAAAAGCTTTCCTTGCCGATGGAGATGTTCTTATTCTCCCCACTGAGGATATCCTCAGAATTATGAATTATATCAAACAGAAGAATCCCGCAATAGAGACTATAAATGTTTACGGGAACGCCAAGGCTATTCTCCGCAAAACACCCGAAGAGCTTACTGCTCTTAAAGCGGCCGGGCTTACCGTTATATATCAGGGGATCGAGAGCGGGAATAAAGAGGTCCTCCGCAGAATACGCAAAGGAGCTTTCCCCGATGTAATGCGGGAATGTGCAGCGAAGGTAATCGATTCAGGGATTAAACTCTCGCAGACCGTTCTTCTTGGAATCGGCGGGAAGGAGATGTCCCATGAGCATGCCCGTGATACAGGTAAACTTTTAGGTGAGATGTCGCCGGATTTCGCTTCAGCTCTTACTGTAATGATTCTCCCTAACACTCCCCTCTACAAGGAGTACCAGGAGGGTAAATTTGTTCTTCCCGATAAGTTCGGTCTTCTTCAGGAGCTTCAGATAATAGTGAAGAATATGAATGTAAGACGGAAGTGTTATTTTACATCGAATCATGCGTCAAACTATCTTCCGATTAAGGCTAATCTTCCTGAACAGCAGAGCGCAGTATTGAAGATGATAGACCAGGTAATAAGCAATAAGGATGAGAGTATACTTAAACCGGAACATATGAGAGCGTTGTAATTATTCAAGACCATATTTTTGTTTTGAATAAATGGGCGGAGTTTCATAAAAGAATTTTTTGACGTCTGTAAATTAATTATAACGAAAGTTACCTTTAGCTGTCACCCCCTTTAACAAAGGTGGGGCAAGGGGGATTTTTTAGTTCTGGTAAATTAAAAATTTATTATGATCATTTGTATTAACACAATCTTTACAGGGTCTAAGGGGCGGTAGCCCCTTTATAAGCCCCGCGGGCTCCCTGCGGTTCCAGAACGTAGTTTTGGGACCGTTAAAAATGAATACATTCAATAAGATAGAAGGTGAAAAGAAATGGATGATGCAATGGAAAAAGCGATCAAGTATATCAGTGATATTTTAAGGGATACACCTGATGCCGATAAACTTAAGCTGGTTGAGGATACCAGTAAAAGGTTTAATCTTAATCCTCTGCAGACCGAATTTTTAACTAATAAAATTGTTCTGGGGAGCTGATCTGCATTTTTTTAAGATTTTCTTCAGTATAATATCACATTTATTTTTTTTAAAACGTCACCTGCGGCAGCAGCAGAGCTGCTGTCACAGGTGATTTCCCGATCCTTACTTCTTAACATATATTTTTGCACTTCAATCTATGATGATTAGCCGCATCAGATTTATTGTCTTAACAAATAATTTGAACATATTTTATCCATATCCCCTTAATTATAAAAAGGGAATTCCCCCATTATAATTATAGAATTAACCCCTATTGCAATTTCAGTATTAATACGCATATTCATGGGAACGGCTGAGCTGTTATTGATACATAACCGCTCAAACCGTTGATAATATTTATGACCGGTTCAGGGGCAGAGAAAATATTATATTGGAGAAAGCCCTGAATTTGATACAAAACTAAATGGAGGTTTATATTATGTTCTTTTTTGAAACTATTCCCTGGTATAACTGGGTTATGTGGTTTGTGGTTCTTGGCGCTCTTCTCGGATTGAATGAAATTATCCGCGCAAGCAAGCTGGGGAGCATTGCCATATTTATGGTTATTCCGGTATTACTTACACCGGTATGGCTGATGATGGATAGTGAAATCACATCGTGGTTTACCTGGATTAAAGTCTATTCGGCACTTGCCGGCAGTATTATTTATATGGTGATAAGATTTACAGATTATCACAAAAAACATCCGTGGTATCTGGTTCTTGTTCCCGGTATACTTGCATTAAATATCCTTGAAGCGGTTATCCGCGAATTTCAGGTGGGGATTCTCGGTTTTCACGGTATGGTTGACGGAATGCAGTATATCTCCGGCGGCTGGAACTATGTTAACGGTGCTGCGGGTATTTTAAACATTCTATTGATTTGCGGCTGGACCGGAATATTTGCTTCCAGCGGCAGAAAAAAGGATATGTTGTGGCCTGATCAGACACGTCTCTGGATAATAGCTTATGGTGTGTGGAATATTGCATATGTTTACTCATGTGCCCCGGGTAACGCTTTTTACTCCGGTGTAGCGCTGAATATATCGGCTACAATTCCGGCTCTGTTCTGGGCTAAAGGTACCTGGATGCAGAATCGTGCGGCGACTCTATCTTTCTGGATGATGTGGGTAATGACCATGCCGTATTTCTTTGCCATTGGAAGTACATTTAACGTAAGTGTAAGCTACAACCCTGCTGCAAACTGGAGTATCGCCATATTAAGCCTTGCGCTGAATGTAATTCTTGCAGTATGGCAGGTGTATCGTATAGTGAAGAATCGTCTTAATCCGTTGAAGGACGAAATTTTCACTGATCTGCCTGAATATAAACAGGTGAATTCATTCCGCTCTTAAACACTTCGGGCAAACCTCTGTCGGGATATTCCGGCAGAGGCTCTTTGCCGTTTAATCGTGCAGATTATTCTATCATTATCAGGAAAGAGAAATCCATAAAACTGAAAATGCCTGAGCAGCAAATTATTATTGTGTGTATGTGCAAAGCGCTGTGACCCAAAATAAACCGCTTCCAGATGCCGGGCAGTGATCTTTTTGTTGATTTAAATGCCATTGTTATGTATATTTTAATAGTAATTATTCCTAAATATAATTTTTAGAGTAAAAAAATTAAGAATATATATCCCCGCCGACTTCGGCGGCGGGGATAGTAGAGTTTTTTTACTTTAGAAAAGTTGAGTAATAAATACCGATATTTTAATGGCTTAAGATTTCTTTTAAATTATTTTATCTGGAATTTAAAATGCATAATAACGCAACTGATAAAAAATCCCCATTTGATATTTTAAATATACGTTTGTATATTGCATTCAGTCTCTTCTTTAACTCGAGATTTTATTATCCGATTTTCACAATAATGTATCTGGATTACGGGCTGACCATCTCTCAATTTGCAATTCTGAATGCGGCATGGGCTGCAGTGATCGTAGCTGCGGAAGTTCCATCCGGCGCTCTTGCAGATGTTTTCGGAAGACGCAAGCTCCTTGTTTTCGCAGGATTCATTATGATTGTTGAGCTCTCCCTGATTGCTTTTGCCCCAAGGGGTAATTTAAATCTTCTTTTTATAATATTTCTGGCTAATCGTATTCTCAGCGGTCTTGCCGAAGCAGCCGCGAGCGGAGCAGATGAAGCTCTGGCCTATGATTCTCTGAAAAAAGAGGGGATTGAGGATCAATGGGGAAGGGTCCTTGAAGTCAGGATCCGTTATCAGTCTATAGCATTTATAGTAACTATGATAACCGGTGCAGCAATTTATGACCCCGTTCTTGTTCAGAGGTTTTTAAATCTCATCGGATATAATATAATAGTTACTCAGGATATGACTCTCCGCATTCCGCTTTTGCTCACACTGATTATGGGGTTTATGACGCTTTACTCGGCATTAAAGATGGAAGACCCGGT
>PGXT01000130.1:6272-19131 GCA_002839285.1 Spirochaetae bacterium HGW-Spirochaetae-5
TTTGCACTTGTTATTATTGCAACAGGTCTGGTCTTCGACGGGGTTATACGTATGGTAATAACACTTGGGAGTCAGTATTACAGAATGATCGATCTTCCCGAAGCTTCTTATGGGTTTATCGGCGCATTTATTGCACTGCTTGGATTCTTTATTCCGCGGATAGCACTCGGGATGACCGGGAGCAGGTCCCCGTTTTTTAATTTAACAGTAATGTCGGCAATCACTATTGTAGCTTTGACAGGCATGTCATTCTTTATCCCGTACTGGGGGCTGTTGTTTGCATTTATACTTTTCAGCGGCATGTATCTGAATTCTTTTTTTATAAGTCATTATCTTAACCGGATAACAGACTCAAGGCACCGTGCTACGGTACTCAGTTTTAAAGGATTGTTTTATAATCTTTCATACGGGATGATCGGTATGGGTTATTCACTGCTGATGGCATTTTCAAAAAGTAACGCGGTGAGCTTATATCCCGGGATTGATCCTCATCTCCTTGAAAGCAGAATTTTTGCCGATACATTTATCTGGTTTCCGAAAGGTTTTATTCTGGCACTGGTTATACTTGTTCTGTTTTCATTTATTATTCTTAAGCGGTCCTCTAATCTGGATATGGCTGTAAAGAAAGATTTTTCTTCTGATTAAATTATAAAACAAAAAGGACCGGCTATGCCGGTCCTTTTCTATGATTTTTATCTGATAGAATGATATTCATTCTGTCAGGTTATGCTTGATTCAATTGTTTCAGTCAGATCAGGCTTTAATCTCTTCTCTGAGTTCTTTTCCCGGAACAACTCCCCAAATTGCAGGTCTGATTACTTTTGTGGGGCATCTTGTAAGGCAGACAGGATCGGAACACTTCTCCAGGCAGATTTTGCTGTCCACTACGGCAAGGAAGTTATCAATTACGATCGCTCCATATGGACAATCCTTTGAGCACATTCCGCATCCGATACATCCGGCTTTGCAATGCTTTCTGACGATTGCGCCCTTGTCGTGTGAATTACAGTTTACCTTTACCATAACTCCGGGAGGTGTAAGTGTAATTATTGTTCTTGGACAAACTGTGGCGCATTTCCCGCAGCCTGTACATTTGTCAGGGTTAACAACCGGTATACCTTCAGGGCTCATCTTCATCGCATCGAACATACATACTTTTACGCATGTGCCGTATCCGAGACAGCCGTATGTACACCCTTTATCTCCGCCGACAAGAATGTTTGCGGAAACGCAGTCTTTTACCCCTTTGTACTCCCCTGTTCTTATGGCTTTTTCATAAGTACCGGCACATCTTACGAATGCGATAACAGTCTCCATCGCTTCAGCTTTTTTACCAGTTATTTCCGCAACCTGTTTTGCCACGGCATCTTTACCCGGCGTACAAAGGTTGGGCGGAACATTCGGATTCATTACAACCGCTTCGGCATAGGCCATACATCCGGGGTAGCCGCATCCGCCGCACTGCCCCTTCGGAAGAACTTCATCAACTTCATGTATTCTCGGATCGACTTCAACGGACCACTTCTTGTTTGCAAATGAAATAAGAAGTCCGAACATCATCCCCAGTCCGATCATAACTAATATTGCATAAATTGCTGTTAACATAATAGCTCCTTTATAAAATTATAGCGGAATCATGCCGCTGAAGCCCTGGAAAGCAAGGGCAAGCATACCCGCCAGTATAAAAGCTATGCCAAGCCCTTCAATACTTTTCGGCACATCTGAAAACTGAAGTTTCTCTCTTAAACTTGCAAATAGAATAAGAGCAATAGCAAAACCGGTTCCTGAACCGAGTGCGTTTACAGTACTCTTTAAAAAGTTATAATTTGCTTCAGCGTTGATCAGCGGAACACCAAGTATAACGCAGTTTGTAGCAACAAGGAGCAGATATATACCCCACACATTATAAAGTGTCGGCATGAACTTTTTTATTACCATTTCGAGTATCTGAACAAAGACGGCGATTACAACAACGAATACGATGGTCTTTAAAAAATAAAGGCCCAGAGGGAGCAGTATAAAATGTTCAATCGTCCATGTGAGCATTGAACTCATGGTCATAATTGAAATTATCGCCAGACCCATACTTGACGATGCATGAAAATTCTTTGATACTCCAAAGAATATACAAAGACCAAGATAACGGGTTAAGACGAAGTTGTTAACTATCGCCGCCCCCATAAAGAGCAGAAAATATTCACTCATATTGTTCCTCCGGCTGCAATTTCAGATTTTTCCTTTTTCTGTTTCTTTCTTTCCTCAGAAAGATTCATAAAGCCGATAATGAAGCCTATTACAATAAATCCTCCCGGCGCAAGAATTACAATGAGCGGGGGCTGGTACCAGCTTCCGAGGATCTGATAACCCATAAATGAACCGTTTCCGATCATCTCGCGTATTGTACCGATAACAAGCATACCCAGCGTAAAACCTGCTCCCATTCCAAGACCATCTATCATTGAAGGTATGACTTTATTTTTTGCCGCAAAAACTTCAGCTCTTGCGAGAATTATCGCGAAAACAACAACAAGCGCAAGGTAGATTCCCAGCTCCTTAAAGAGAATAGGGAAGAACGCTTCAAGTGTAAGCATCGCCACTGTAACGATAGTAGCAATCGAAATTATATATACCGGCACACGGACTTTCGGGTGTATTACGTTTCTGAATGTTGAAACAATCATGTTGTTGCATGTTATAACAAACATAACCGTAAGACCCATACCGAGCGCGTTATAAACATTTGATGTAACCGCAAGCGCAGGGCAGAGGCTCAGTGCCAGACGGAAAATCGGGTTTTCATCGATTAATCCTTTAGTAAATTCTTTCCATAGATTCATCCTGACCTCCTATTTATGCTCTTTTTTAATTTCAGCCGCAGCTTCATCTTTAGTTTCATTTTTTGGTTTATTGAGGAATGTTTCAAGGTCTATAAGGGCTCTTTTTACTGCAGTGGTCACGGCACGTGAAGTTATAGTTGCGCCGGTAACTGCTGTAATCTTGCCCTCTTCAGGAATCTTTACAAGTTCAAGACCCTGATGACCTTTGCCTGTGAGCTGATCTGCGAATTTCGGTTTAAAAGCCACATCACCGAGACCGGGAGTTTCCTTATGTGAAAGAATTTTAAATCCTATCACTTTCTGATCAGGTGTTGCCGCTAAAAACATATTTATATGACCGTCAAAACCTTTTTCATGAGTAAGAATAAGGTAAGCCTGCAGCTCTCCGTCTTTCTCTGCTCTGAACCATTCGTGCTGGCCTTCAATTGGAATGAAGGCTGTAGCATTGGGAACCAGGTCCCTCATGGACTGCTCCTTCTGCTTTATTCTCTGAATTGCTGCGATAGGCGCAGTAAAATAAAAGACAACAGCTATAGTTACACCGGCAAGAAAAGCCGCCATAGTCAGATTCAGAGTAATCTTCAGCATACTGTTATTATTGTGGTCTGTATGTGTCATCTCTAACTCCTTTTAACCGGTTCCGGCAGTGCACCGAATTTTACCGGGAAAATATAACGGTCAATAAGCGGGGTAACCGCATTCATGAGAAGTATGGAATAACATACCCCTTCAGGATATCCGCCGTAAAGTCTTATAAGAACGGTAATTAAACCGCATCCAATTCCAAAAATGATCTGTCCTTTGGTTGTCATCGGTGTTGTAACCATGTCGGTAGCCATAAAGAAAGCTCCGATTATCAGACCTCCGGAAAGCATATGCAGGATGGGATCACCTGTGAACAAGCCGGCTTTACCGCCGAATGCCCAGGTAAGAATTCCCACAGTTCCGATCATAGCAACAGGAACCTGCCATTTGATATATTTTTTTGCTATAAGAACAAGGCCGCCGAGTATAAGAAGAATGGATGATGTTTCTCCAAGACTTCCCCCTCTGTTACCGATGAGAAGAGCCTGATACATCTCCATTTGTCCGCCGAATGAACTTACCAGGGCATCGTATCCCTGCTGCTTGAGTATACCAAGAGGTGTTGCAGCTGTGACAGCGTCAAGCGTTCCGATTTTGCTGATGGCGCCGGCAAAATCACCATTGTTTCCAATTCGGGATACCGCCCATGTAGTCATTGCTACAGGGTAACTTGCCATGATAAATGCACGGCCTATATGAGCAGGATTGAATACATTGTACCCGAGCCCGCCCATTGTATGTTTGGCGATTGCTATTGCCGCAAAAGCACCTATAAGAGGCACAAACCATGCAATCCCCGGAGGGAGACACATTGCAAGAAGAAGACCTGTGAGTACGGCACTTCCATCGCTTACGGTAATTTCTTTTTTACGCCAGTACTGAATGGCGGCTTCACATGCAATTGAACCGGCGATGCATAACAGCATTGTAACAAGGGCCGGTATACCAAAGTTTATAACTGAAAATATCGCAGCCGGAAGCAGGGTAAGATTAACAATCCACATAATTTTTGTAACACTTTCCGTGTCATGAATGTGCGGAGAGGAGGTAATTACCAGTTTTTCCGGTTTCTGGATGTTGGCTGTAGTTTCTTTAGGCTCCATCATTTACTCCCTGTTTTTATTGCGTTCCTGACCATGGCATTTTTTGCCTTGGACTGTCTTATATAGTGGACAATATTTCTTCTTGAAGGACAGACATAGTAGCAGCATCCGCATTCAACACAGTCCATCAGGTTGTAGTCTGTCTGCGCGGTCTGGTGCTGTCCCTTTTCACTTAATATACTGAGAGTGCTCGGCATCAGGTGCATGGTGCATGCTTCAATACATCTTCCGCATCTGATACATGCGCGTTCCGGCACATAGTCCACATCTTTCTCGGAAATTGTAACGATACCCGATGTGGCCTTAACAATAACAGCCTCGATGTTAACCTGAGCCTGTCCCATCATAGGTCCGCCCATAATAAGTTTACCGTTTTTGCCGGTAAATCCGCCGCAGTATTTAAAAAGCTCGCTGAACGGTGTACCGAGTTTTGCCATTACATTTTTCGGATCTTTGACAGTTTTTCCAGCCACTGTAACTATTCTTTCAATTAATGGGATATTTTTTTCAACAGCATCTGCAACAGCTTTTAATGATCCCACATTCTGTACAACACATCCGACATCCATGGGGAGTTTGCCTGAAGGGACCTCTTTGCCGGTTATGGCAAGAATCATCATCTTTTCAGCACCCTGGGGATATCTTGTTTCAAGTTCTACAACTTCAATGGGGGTTCCCTTGCACTTTTCGAGCATAAGAGCAATCGCTTTGGGCTTGTTGATTTCGATACCAAGGTAGCACTTGCTCACACCCAGTATTTTCATCGCAATAAGGGTTCCCTTGATTACATCATCAGGGTATTCCATCATTGTCCTGTGGTCAGATGTAAGATAAGGCTCGCACTCAGCTCCGTTTACAATCAGAGTATCGATATGCCTGTCTTTAGGGGGAGCGAGTTTTATGTGAGTCGGGAAAGCCGCTCCGCCCATTCCTACAATACCGTTTTTAAAGATGATATCTATCATCTCTTCCGGTGTGAGATTCTCATAATTTCTTGTTGTGAGCAGATTTTCCTGCCACTCATCAAGTCCGTCAGACTCAATGACAACACAGAGAGATGAACCGTAAATAGGATTCGGATAGTTTCCTAACTCTGTAACTTTGCCCGATGTGGGCGCGTGTACAGGAGTTCCTCTGCCGTCCGCAGTTTCAGCTATAAGCTGACCTTTTTTAACCATGTCCCCCACAGCTACCACAGGTATAGACGCCTGACCGATATGCTGATGAACCGGGACAAAGAGCTTCTGAGGGATAGGCATGAATTCTATCTTTTTATCCTCAGTGCTCTGTTTCTCGTCGTGCGGATGTACTCCGCCTTTTATTTTCCTGAACATATTTACCTCATTTACTTAATTACTTCTATTATTTGAGGAAAGTTAGACCTGTTTTGCTTGTATCTTTTATCATATGAATAAATGATAAAAATTGCGGCGGTAAGAAATAAAAACACTCCTGCAGTCATAAGCGCGGCTTCATTAAGCTTAAGAATCGAAGCTGCAAAAGACCCCGTATATAGTCCTGCAAAAATTGAAAGAAGCGGTAGAATGAATATCATAAATGATATTCTGAGCATATTGTTCTGAATCATGGTGAACTTTACTTTCTGCCCTGGAGTTGCCTTCACAGGGTTATAGGCAAGCAGCTCCATATGAACAATATTGCATGATCCACAGTTGTCGCAATCAGCATTCGGCGCTACTCTCAGCCTGGCCAGATCGCCGTCGAGCTGAAGAATAAAACCCTCCTGAACTTCATCCTGTACATTGATATTATTGTGCATGTAAACTTCCCCTAATTATAACTTCCCGACAAATTTTCATAAATGTTTTTTTTGTCAAGAATTAACAGTTTAATATGCTTTTTTATAGCACACAGATAATGTACTTCCCCGAAAACGATTCTAAATATAGCATTTTCTATATCCCAATAAATGCTCAAAAATAGTCGGCATTCTGCTTTCTCCGCGCATCAGGCGCGGCGTAGAACAATTTTGCCATCAGTTTGTGAGTACTTATATATCCCGCTAATTATCCGTATTGATTAAAATTGAATTATATTACAGTTTAATATTACGCAGTTCTTTTATGAATAAGAGACCTTTATTGACATCAGAACCTGTCTAGTGGTCTGACCACTAGACAGAAAGTAAATATAATTGAAGAAATGTCAAATTATTAATAAAAATTTTTGATTATTTTATAGTAATTGTTCATAAATCGGCTGCATTTTATCTTCGTCGAGCTTTTTACACGGCGTAGAACAATTTTGCCATCAGTCTACAGGTACTTACTGATTTTTCAATTCAGGTGCATTATCATATTTATCTTAATAAATCTATCAATAGTGCTCTTTATTGGAATAATGATTTAATTTTGACATTGATTAAGTGTGGTGTTATCTTAAAAATGAAGAATATGATTTATCGATATACCCCGGTAGAAATCTATCATGCTTTTCGAGAAGATTACGGAAAAAGCGGAGTATGTATGAAAAATTTATGAAATAATTGGAACACGTTTTATCGCAGGGAAAATATTTGTTAAAACATCTGATATCAATATACAGGTGGATTCTTATACTTATGAGAATGGTTTGATATCAATTTTATTACCCGATTATAATGAACTGATACGGGATGTTATTTTTTATATAAGGGACAAGGAAGAAGTAGTTATTTCGAATGCAGTTTTTAAGTATAAGGATGATAACGGGAAACTTCTTTTTGAGATTCTTGATGTTCAGACTATTAATGTTCCCAGAAAAGAGATTAGAAAGAATATTGCTTCAGTTGAAAAAACAGATGCAGCAGTTATATATATTTCAAATATAATTTCAGATTTCACAATTCAGGAGAGTATAAGCTCTTCGAGAAGACGTGTTGATATTATAAAAGATGAACTGTTGAAAAAAGTAATAAGCTTATACCCGGGGACGCAGATTTTATTTCTGGATGATAAAACGAATGATTCCCGTATGCTTTATTGCAAAACAAAGAGAAAGCCTTTTTTTATCAGAAACATGAAGGATCTTGAAGATAGGGATAAGCTCGATAATCATGAGGAACTGAAATATTATAAATCATATGTTTTTAATGATGAGCCGCGGTATCAGAAAATAAGAAAAGTATCTGAAATCTGTGTCCCCCTGCTTTATAAATTAATGATGCCTTTCGGATATATTAAATCAGAAAGTTTTACTGAATTCAACGATGATGATTTTTCAGTATTAAGGAAATTAGGTATGACGGCATCAACCGTTTATACAAATGATAAGCAGATAATAATAAGTTCAGAAGAAAATATTGCTGTTACCGATTTGTCCATGAGCGGTCTTGGAATTTTTTTCAGGGATAAAATATTTATTAAACACTTTAAAGAGAAAAGCCTGATTCTATTTTCAATATATCTCCACGGAGGCAGACATGCAACCTGTCTGTGTGAGGTGAGAAATATCACACTTATAAAGAATTATGTGTACCGCGTCGGTTGTGAAATTCAGAGTATTGAAGCGCTTGGGGAAGTATACTACTCGGAGTATCTTGCAGGATTAGCCTGAAACTAGCAGCCGATTAACAAAAAAAAGCTTTTTATTCCCGGCGCTGATGATGACGGGGATATATTTTTTCAGATTAACCTGTCCGCAGAGATAGAGTTACCTGCTTGACAGTTTGAATTTTAATATATTTTTGTTAAATATAAATTATTTGCAAATGCACAAAAACCGGCGGCATTTTATCTTCGCCATTTTATAAGCAGCGGCAAATTTTTAAGTCGGGATTTTCAGTCAGGGAGATAATTATATGGAATATTCACATGAAGTTGAAAGAATGATCTGTGTTGCCAAAGGTCCGGATCATGGACCGGCACCTATACCTCAGGAGGGTAAATGGGATCAGGTCAGAGAGATTAAAGATATTTCCGGTCTTACACACGGGGTCGGCTGGTGTGCTCCTCAGCAGGGAGCCTGCAAGCTTACACTAAATGTAAAAAATGGAATTATCGAGGAAGCGCTTATTGAAACTCTTGGCTGTTCAGGCATGACTCATTCAGCTGCTATGGCTGCCGAAATTCTCACTGGCAAAACTATACTCGAAGCGCTCAATACCGATCTTGTATGTGACGCAATCAATACCGCCATGCGTGAGATTCTACTTCAGATTGCATACGGCAGAACCCAGACAGCCTTCAGCGAAGGTGGTCTTCCGATCGGAGCTGGACTTGAAGATCTGGGGAAAGGGCTGAGAAGCCAGGTAGGAACCATGTTCAGCACCCGGGAAAAAGGTGTAAGATATCTGGAGATGGCTGAAGGGTACATAAGTAAAATGGCACTTGATGATAATAGTGAAGTTATCGGTTATGAATTTATTCACTTTGGTAAAATGATGGAGATGATAAAAAAAGGAACTGATGCTAATGAAGCACTTAAAAAGGCAACGTCAAACTACGGCAGGTTTACCGAAGGAAAAAAAATCATAGATCCGCGCGAGGAATAGAGGGAGATTATATGGCTATTTTGTTTGAAAGTTATGATAGAAGAATAAAAAAGATTACTGCTGTTCTCAATGATTACGGGATTGCTTCACTTGATGAAGCAAAAAAAATCTGTGATGACAGACAGATTGATGTTTCCGGAATTGTAAAAGGGATACAGCCTATTGCTTTTGAAAATGCTGTATGGGCTTACATTACCGGTGCAGCTATTGCAATAAAAAAAGATACAAAAAACGCAGCTGAAGCTGCTGAATTGATTGGAGAGGGCTTACAGTCGTTCTGTATTCCCGGATCAGTTGCCGAGGATAGAAAGGTCGGACTGGGACATGGAAATCTTGCGGCAATGCTTCTGCGGGAGGATACGAAGTGCTTTGCTTTTCTTGCAGGTCATGAATCATTTGCCGCCGCTGAGGGTGCAATCGGAATTGTCAGGTCGGCCAATAAAATCAGAAAGACTCCGCTTCGCGTAATTCTGAATGGTCTTGGTAAAGACGCAGCATTCATTATTTCGCGCATTAACGGATTTACATATGTTCAGACAAAATTTGATTATTATACCGGCGAACTGACAATTGTAAAAGAAGTTCCATACTCCTCCGGAGAGAAGGCTGCGGTAAAATGCTATGGTGCCGATGATGTCCGCGAAGGTGTAGCCATCCTGCATCACGAAGGTGTTGATGTGTCTATCACGGGGAATTCAACAAACCCAACAAGGTTTCAGCACCCTGTTGCGGGAACTTACAAGAAAGAGTGCTATGAACAGGGGAAAAAATATTTTTCAGTAGCATCGGGCGGTGGTACAGGGAGAACTCTTCACCCTGACAATATGGCGGCTGGTCCTGCGTCATACGGTATGACCGACACAATGGGGAGAATGCACTCAGACGCTCAGTTTGCAGGTTCATCTTCAGTTCCGGCACATGTTGAGATGATGGGGCTTATCGGTATGGGTAATAATCCAATGGTCGGAGCTACGGTTGCAGTTGCTGTTGCAGTCAGTCAGAGTTGAGAACACGGAGATATTGATTAAAATTAAAAAAGAGGCTTTAGCCTCTTTTTTTTATGTTTTCAATGAGATATAACATCCGGAGCTTATTGAAAATTTAGTATACGTGACCGGATTAAAAATAAATTACTTTCAATCCTTTACTGAATTCTATCCGTTTCTCCAATGCTTCTGATGCATAGATTGTCATATCGTGAGTTATAAATACTGCCTGGAGATTTTTTTTTGAGGAGAGTATTCTTTTACTCTTTTCAAGACCTGATATAAAAAATGCAGTTGAATAGGCATCGGAGAGTACGGGATCGTTGCTGAATACCGAAACCGATATCAGCCCTGAATCTGCCGGATAACCTGTTGAGGGATCAATAATGTGATGGTACCGTCTGCCGTTTACAATTTTAAATCTTTCGTAGTCGCCGCTGGTTGAGACAGATTCCCCGTCATGCATGTCGATAGCCGCGATGACCGAATCGCCGCGGGGGTCCTGGATGCCGGTTCTCCATGGTTTGCCGTTGTTGTCTCCGAGAACCTGTATATCTCCTGCGCATGCAACAATGGCTCCCTTAATATTTCTGCGTTTCAGTTCCGATACAGCTTTTCCTGATGCGTATCCTTTGGCGATTCCTCCCAGTCCGATCTTTGTGTCATCTTTAAGAAATTTTACAGTTCTCTCTTTATCGTCGAGTTTGATATTTCTGTAGGAGATAAGAGGGAGCAGTTTCTGTATAATCTTATCATCAGGCGGAGTGAAGTTTTCCTTTGAAAAATCCCACAGTTTTCCTGTGGAGGCGTATGTAATATCAAAAGCGCCCTGGCTGATTTCAGAGATTTCAATAGATTTTTTTATCAGATTAAATACATCCTCCCCTGCTTTCATCGGGCGGCGTGATGCTGTATTGTTTATTACAGATATTTCAGATTCGGGATTGTATAAGTTGAAGGCTGTCTGGACTGCTTCAATTTCACCGAATGCAGCGCTGAAGGCATCAGCTGTTTTTCCGGGATCATCGGCAATTGTTATAGTGATAACTGTTCCCAGGAGCGGCCGGCTGACCTTTGAAACATTGCTGCCGCATCCGGCAGGCAGTAAAAAAAATATTGCCGATATACTTATTAAAATTCTATTTTTCATAAATTATTCCGTCTGCCTAATCAGGGGCTTTTTATAAAAGTTTACCGCTTAAAAACATATGAGCGAATGTGAAATAAATAATTAGTCCCGTAACATCGACCAGTGTGGCGACAAAGGGTGCAGATGATGTTGCCGGGTCAAAGTTCAGTCTTTTCAGAAGTAGCGGGAGCATGGAACCTGAAAGCGTACCCCACATTATAACACCGATAAGTGAAAACATAATTACAAATCCAATACTCATCCAGTAGGGACCGTAAATCCCGCTGAAAGACTGCCATATTGCAATTCGTGCGAAACCGACAATACCGAGTATAAGTCCCAGGATAAACCCGGATACAAGTTCACGTTTCATAATCTTCCACCAGTCGTGAAAACTGAATTCTTTAAGCGCAAGACCCCTGATGATCAGAGAAGTAGCCTGTGATCCGGAGTTACCGCCGCTTGAAATAATAAGAGGTACAAACAGAGCAAGTATCACGGCTTTCGCTATCTCGTGCTCATAGAATGCCATTACAGATGCTGTGAGCATCTCCCCAAGGAGAAGTATTACAAGCCAGCCGGCTCTCTTTTTTACCAGTTCAAAAAGAGAAGTATTCAGATAGGAATCGTCAAGGGCCTCGACACCGCCTATTTTGTGTATATCTTCGGTTGTCTCCTCTTCTGCAACGTAGAGAATGTCATCAATGGTTACAATCCCGATAAGAAATCCGTCATTGTCGATTACCGGCAGGGCGTAACATTCGTACTTTTTGAAACTTTCAACGGCAATCTCCTGGTCATCCGTGGCGTTCAGGAAGGCAAACTTATGGTCCATAAGTTTGCTTACTTTTTTCTTCGGTGAGGAGAGAAGAATCTCCCGGATGGTGATATCATCAATGAGTTTTCCGTCATCATCTATAACATAAATAACACCGAGAGTTTCACTGTCTGAACCGTATTTCCGGATCTTTTCAAGGACCTCTTCTATTGTCATCTCTTCCTTAACTGAAACATATTCAGGAGACATAAGCCTTCCGACGCTATCTTCGGGGTAACCGAGAAGCGTTCTGGCTATTTCTCTCTCCTCTTTATTAAGGAGGAGCATCATATTCTTTACCATATGATGAGGGAGCTCTTCGAATAGCGATGTTCTATCGTCGGGGGAGAGTTCATTTATTATAGAAGCAACTTCTTTTTTACCCATGGAGAGGAGTATGTTCTTCTGCGACTCAATTTCAAGGAAATCAAAAACAGTTGATGTCAGGTTCTTCGGCAGAAACCTGAAAACTATAAACTGCTGCGATTCCGGGAGATCGGAAATCAGCTCTGCAAGGTCAGCAGGGTGCCATTCGCTGATTATCTCCTTCAGTGCTTTAAAATCTTTCATATCGATGAGTTCAATTATTTCAGGGAGTAAAAGTTTTCCAGACATAACAAAGCCTCCGGACATATTATTCCGCTCTGGCTTAAAGCGGAGATATCAAAATGGTTAATGTAAAAAATTAAGGAAAAACTTTAAGGAGGTGTTTTCTGATCCAATATTACAATGGCCGTTAAAAGCCATCGTCGGGGAGTAAATTCCTTGATGAATTCCACTCAGGGAGAGACGGCTTATATCTGCTTTGTAATCCTCATTAAATTGCACGATAACGGGTCAGGCATTTTTTTCTCCATTGAAATCTTTGATTATATATTTTAATAATGTGTAAAATTGTCAATTATCTTTC
>PGXT01000295.1 GCA_002839285.1 Spirochaetae bacterium HGW-Spirochaetae-5
GATCAACTGTCCAAGATTGGTTTCCAGTTTACGCCTTATTTTCTCACGCTTGAATCCACTTTGCGAATACCCGACATAAAACTGTCCGGAGAACTGCAAACGGCAGCCTGGGGAGAATCGACAGTTGCGGATATAGCAAAGATCCGTAACCATCCGGAAACAAATTGGTTTGATCGTTTTGAACACGCCTTGCAGGATGATGATTGTATATGTTTTACATTAAAGCAGAATGAAGAAATCATGGCTTTCATGTGGTGCAATTTTGACCGGTGTCCGTTGATACAGGATTTGAAACTCAAGGCCGACGAAGCTTATCTCTTTGGTGTTTTCACTTACGCAAAATATCGGGGGAAAAATCTTGCTCCTTATCTCAACAGTCAGATATATAAAGCTCTGTCTGAAATGGGGCGTACCAGGCTTTTCAGCCTGACTGTATGTTTTAATACGCCGGCCTTGAATTTTAAAAAGAAACTTCATGCCCGGTACGTAAAAACAGGACTGTTCATCAAGCTGTTTCATAAAATAAAATGGGATATTTGTCTTAAGGAATACCCTGTTTGAATACGAAAAAATAATGACCCAAAAGAAATTGCTCCGTATTTCGGCGATTGTTGTATATCGGTTTAGAACAAGGGGTTACAACCCATTGTTTTGATGTTGTTTGTCGTGAAATAACCTATCAGGTCACGCGCTTGGCGAAGTGCTCTTCGGGGTAAACCGCTGCAGGTACGTGAAGAATCTTACAGTATGAATTTATGAATAATTAAGTGCTAGTACCAAAGGCGTATTTTCCTGATGTTTCTTAAAAAAACGGAAAATACGTCTTTGGTAGTATTTACTTGTTTTATGTTTTTCTATACTCGTTTAATCAATTTATAACAGCGTCACAACTGTTTTTGTGGCAGTGGATAGGTATTTATAACAAGAGCATTCATTTTTTTATAATAAGGTCAACACTTTAACTGTGATAGTGGGTGAACGAAGGAGTTCTTTTGGTTATTCTTTTCGGTTTTCTCATTGTTATTCTTGGTCTCGTGGATCCGTATGTTCCGATTCAGGAAGTGCCAAACAATGAGCTGCGGGTTGTATCGGGAACGCAGGCGGCACCTGTTACCTTCCATCAGGGTCTTAAAGCCC
>PGXT01000296.1 GCA_002839285.1 Spirochaetae bacterium HGW-Spirochaetae-5
ATAGATGTCAATAATAGTTACATAAAAAATTCAAACACCATAACAATATTCAGGAACAAACCGTTTAATAAACTCCCGTACTTCTAAACTCTCCATGTACGGGACTTTCTCTTTTACAGATTCTATCAGCAGATTAAAGTCATCTTCGGACAATATGTTATTGTCATTCTTCAGCATGAGTATTTTATTGTTACCGGTTTTAATCATCTCTCCCTTGTTGTAGAAGAGTTCTTCGTATAGTTTTTCACCCGGTCGTAGTCCGGTGTACTCAATCTTTATATCTCTCCCGGGTGTATATCCATAAATTTCTATCATCTTCTCTGCAATGTCTGCTATCTTAAACTGCTCACCCATATCAAGCACAAAAATCTCACCGCCGTTTGAGATTGCCGCGGAGTTAATTACCAGAAGCGATGCTTCCGGTATGCTCATAAAATATCTGGTGATGTCGGGATGGGTTACCGTAACTGGCCCTCCCCTCTCTATCTGATCCCGGAACAGCGGAATAACAGAGCCACGGCTTCCGAGAACATTGCCGAACCTTACTGCTGTTGAGTTAAGTCCTGCGCTGTGTTTATAGTATGATGTGAGTATCTCGGCGATCCGTTTGGTGGCACCCATTACGTTTGTCGGACGTACAGCTTTGTCAGTTGAGATAAGCAGAAACTTCTGCACATTATGTTTTACAGAGAGAGCAAGGATATTATTTGTACCGAGTACATTGTTCTGGAGAGCTTCTATCTCGTTAGATTCCATAAGGGGAACATGTTTATGAGCCGCTGCATGGAATACAATATCAGGTTTCTGATCCATGAACAACCGGTCAATGAGCCGGTAATCTTTAACATCAATTATCCGGTATACAACTTCCGGTCCGGGGATCTTCATCATCCGGATAAAATCATCGATCTCCCGTTTCAGATTATAGATAGAGTTTTCACCACGCCCCACTGCAACAATTTTACCAACATTAAATTTAAGCAGCTGTCTGCATATTTCAGAACCGATGCTCCCTCCGGCACCGCTTATCAGAACAGTTTTACCCGAGAAAAACTTTTCCATAAGATCAAGTTCAATGGAAAACTCATCTCGGTCGAGAAGCTCGGAATAGGAGAATTCACGCAGAGACGGAAA
>PGXT01000131.1 GCA_002839285.1 Spirochaetae bacterium HGW-Spirochaetae-5
TTAGCCCTCCGGAGTGTTGGGGGACTATTGACTCCCGGTTTCAACAATTGACCCTCCGCATTTTCTGCACGATGACAATCCCTTTCTGTTTCTTATACCGCAGGAAGTACAGAGGATATAATAATCGGTAACAATATAGCTCCCGCAGTCTTTACAATACCGGGCAAAATAGTTGTTCAGGGTTCCGCACTGATTGCACAGACCCGATCTTCTGAAGGGACTCTCCTTCTGAAAAAACCTCAGTCTCCCTGCTGCATAGGAAATAATAAAAAAAACAAAGATGAGAGCAATAATTAATGATACAGGATTATTATAATTGATAAACTGAATATAGTTATAAAGAGCATGAAGCAGAGCGGCGGCGGCCACATATGGAATAAGTGTGGTAATATATTTTCCGTCTTTATAATATTTTGCCCGGGCAATACCGGATCCCCATATAGAGGCAAGTCCCGCATGTAAAGGCACAGCTGTAAATGACCTGACAACAAGTGTACCATATCCGCCTGCAACAGTGTAGCTTATATTTTCAAATGCTGCAAAAACCAGAGCTATGCTCATTGAATATATTAAAGCATCAATCGGTTCATTAAACTGTTTAAATCTTCTTAAAAGAAGAACAGCGAGTAAGGCCTTCCAGAACTCCTCATTAAACCCTACAAAAAGGGAAAAAAATAGTATCCCGGTACCGGATGCGCCTGCCCCGGAAGGATTGCTGATAAAATCGCCAATCCCGAAAAATGATGCAGCGGCTGTATTTAACAGAGCCGCTGGAATAGAGCTGAGAATTCCTCCGACAGCTCCTATAAAAAGAACATATCCTACCGGCTCAGGTTCAAATCTGTCATACCTGTAAATAAAGTAGAGCCATATACCCGCACTGAGTGAAACTGAAAGATACGTTAATGTCATTTGTCACCGGAAATTTTTATAATATTTCAGAGATAGCTCATGAAATTTTTTTCATGTCAAAAGACTCTTTTAATCCAGCCGCCGAAAGGTAACAAATAATTTTCGGGGGTGCGTATGCTCCGCATACGCTGTAAGTGGGGGATTACTGGGGCGCTGCCCCCGTAATCCCCCACTTCAGGCGCAGCGCGAAGCGCTGTGCCCCGAAAATAAACCGCTACCCCGTTGAAACAGCATATAAATAAATTTGTTTAATAAACAGAGCTGAGCAGTAATATTTCAATCAAAATATTATTTTAACAGACACTTATAGCAGGTAACAACCTGTTTTCGAAAATTATACTGCTGCCGTTACTTGTTGACAAAAACAGGTATTCTCCCTAATTTTTATTAAAAGACAATTTTTGGAGTTACCATGGGAATCGCTGGAGATATAATAATAATTATCGTGTTCGGACTGGCTGCCGGACTGCTCTTCAATATGATAAAATTACCGCCGATTATCGGATATATTATAGCCGGTATTGTAATCGGACCATTTACCGGCGGAATAAGCGTTTCCGACATACCCAGAATTGAACTCCTCGCCGAGATAGGAGTTGCTCTTCTCCTTTTCTCTATTGGACTCGATCTCTCTTTCCGGGAACTGAAAGATGTGAGAAATATTGCGATTATTGGGACTGTAATACAGATTATACTCTGTATTATTCTGGGACTCGGTTTTGGTTACTTTATGGATCTCCCTGTAAATGTTTCCATAGTTTTCGGTATGATAATATCTCTTTCAAGCACAATGGTGGTCATTAAAGTACTAATGAGCCGGGGGCTCATAGGAACCCTTTCCAGCAAGGTTATGATAGGTATGCTTATTGTTCAGGATCTTGCGGCTATTCCCATGATGATAGTTATACCTCAGCTTCAGAATATGACCGGAAATCTTCCGGTGATCGGACTTACAATACTTAAAGCTGCACTTGTGCTGGTTATAATAATTGTCATAGGTGTCCGCCTCATACCTTTTATCCTTAAATACGTTGCAAAGCTTAATTCCAGGGAACTATTTTTAATTACAATAACAGCAATTGGTCTCGGTATCGGATATGTTACGCACATGTTCGGATTGTCTCTTGCTTTCGGAGCTTTTGTCGCAGGAATGGTGATCAGTGAGTCCGATTACAGTCATCAGGCTCTTAATGATATTATACCGCTGAGAGATGTCTTCGGCCTTGTCTTCTTCACTTCAATTGGTATGCTTCTTGATCCGAAAGTTATTTCAGAGAATATTGCGACAATTACCACTCTGGTCTTCCTGATTGTAGCGGGTAAATTTCTGATTTTTTCATCTCTTGCAATGATATTTAAATACCGTAATATTATCCCGCTTGCTCTGGGGCTCGGCCTTGCTCAGATTGGCGAATTCTCATTTGTTCTTGCACGTACAGGCGAACAGGCTGGCGTAATCGATAAAAATTTCTACTCTCTTGTACTGGCAGTATCTGTAATCACAATGATACTATCCCCTTTTCTTTCAATGCTGTCGACACCTCTATATTCATTAAAACGGAAATGGTTTACAAATGAACAGGTCCAGACCATAAACATGCCCGTCGGGGGGCTTTCAAATCATGTACTTATCGCCGGAGGGGGGAGGGTCGGTTCTCAAATCTCCGACGTACTAAGCAGACTTAATTTCCCCTTTATAATAATTGAACAGGATTTCAGAAGATTTGAAAAGGCAAAAAACGACGGCTATCCGGTAATTTATGGTGACGCCGGGCAGGAGACAGTTCTTACAGCCGCTGATATTCACAGGGCAAAATTATTGATAATAACCGCCCCATCTATAATAACAGCCCGGGAGGTTCTGGCAGTTGTAGAACATCATAATCCAGAAATTGATGTAATTGTACGCGCAAACGATCTTGATCAGATCAAAGAGCTTCAGAAACTCAACATAACAGAAATTGTACAGCCCGAATTTGAAGCCAGTCTCGAAATTATACGTCAGGCGCTTCTCCACCTGGACTGTCAGGTAACAGGAATACAGAATATTATTGATGAAATGCGCCGGGGTGCTTACTCATCGGGGAGTAATCAATTACTTAATGTGTCATCACTTTCAAAACTTAAAGACACTCCATTCCTCCTTGAAACAGGATGGTACGAAATAAAAGAGGGTGACATCTTCGAAGGTAAATCGGCTATCGAGCTTGATGTGAGAAAGCAGACCGGCATTTCAATTGTCGGTCTCATGAGAGATGGTGTATTCACTCCCAACCCCGAGCCGGTCACGGTATTTAAATCGGGGGATATTATTGCAGTCATAGGGATCCCTGAACAGCGGAAAATTTTTGAAAATATTTATTTTAAAAACAGCACGTGGTATCCCAATAAATTTAAAACCTCATCGGATAAAGCAGTATGAAAAATAATTTTAAGGAAAATCTCAAATCAATTCTTCCGGCAACTCCAGGAATTCACGGTCGTGGAGAGCTCCCGACATCAGTGGTTATGGTGCTCCTTACTGAAATAAATGGCGAGTATCACTTCGTTCTTGAAGAGAGAAATCCTAATATCCGCCAGGGTGGTGAGGTATGTTTTCCGGGAGGGATGTTCGATGAAGGGACAGATGCTTCACCACGTGAAACTGCTCTCAGGGAGACTGCTGAAGAGCTGGGTTTACCCGGAGAAAAAATTGAGATTATCGGACGCCTGGATACATTTGTAGCGGCCATGGGAGCAGTGGTTGAAATTTTTGTCGGTGTAATGAATGCCGATATATCCTCACTGAGAATAAACCGTGATGAAGTGGAAAAAGTTTTCACAGTACCGGTTTCATACTTTGAGAATACTGAACCTGAAATTCATCAGGTTATGATAAGATTGTTCTCTTCAGAAATAAATCAGGAAACAGGTGAGGAGGTTGTATATCTCCCGGTTAGAGAGATTGGACTCCCGGAGAGATATATCGATCCATGGGGGAATTTTAAACAGAATGTCTATGTCTTTAAAACCGATAAGGGTGTTGTCTGGGGTTTAACCGCAAAGATCATTATGGATCTTGTGCGGATTATTAAAACAATCAGCTGAATTTATCAAATCTGATCATCTCCGGCTCAACTCCCAGTTTATTAAGCATACACTCAACCGCGTCGGTCATCACTCCGGGACCGCAGAGATAATATTCAACATCCTCCGGTTCGGGATGGGTTTTCAGATAGTTATCATATACAACATTATGGATATATCCCACAGCCCCTTTCCACTTATCCTCCGGCAGCGGTTCTGAAAGAGCTATATGGAAGGAGAAGTTTTTAAACTTTTTCTCTATTGCTCTAAACTCCTCCTCATAGAATATCTCCAGCTTTGAACGCGCGCCATACCAATAGCTCACTTTACGTCCGGTCTTCAGAGTATTAAAAAGGTGAAATATATGAGACCTGAGAGGAGCCATGCCTGCACCTCCTCCGATATAGACCATCTCTCTATTTGTATCCTGAATAAAAAACTCACCGAAGGGACCTGAAATATTAACTTTATCACCGGGCTTAAGACTGAATATATATGTCGATACTATGCCGGGAGGAACATTTTTAAATCTGTTCCTGGCCCCATCCCATGGGGGGGGTGCAATTCTTACATTCAGTTTAATAAAGCCTTTTTCAGCTGGATAATTTGCCATTGAATAAGCTCTTTCAATATTTTCACTATTCTTATATTTGAGGTTAAACATTCCATAACTTTCCCACTCTTCAAAATATGGAACAGGAACTTCTATGTCTCTCCTGTAATCGATGTCATAATGAGGAACCAGTATCTGAATATATCCGCCTGGTTTAAAATCAAGAGCTTCACCATCGGGAATTTTTACGCAGAACTCTTTAATATATGTTGAAACAAAATTATTCGATACTACTTCACACTCCATAACTTTAACAGATAAAATCTCCTCTGGAACCTCTATCTTCATATTCTCTTTTACTTTTACCTGGCATGAAAGACGGACCCCTTCATTTGCGGACTTTCTGTTTATATGAGTTGTTTCAGTGGAAAGAATAGAACCGCCCCCCTCGAGAACTCTGCACTTGCATACTCCGCATGTCCCCTGACCTCCGCATGCAGAGGGAAGGAAAATCCCGTTCCCTTTAAGTGTATCAAGAAGGGTTCTTCCGCCTTCAACAGATATGGAATTCTCTTCATCTCCGTTAATTACAATTTTTACAGCTCCGCGGTTTACAAGTTTATATTCACCGGCAATTACCATTATTGTAAGAATAGTAAAAACAGTAATAAAAAGAACAACTGTTACAATGATTGTTGTCATCTGCTACACTTCTCCCATTAATTTTACAGCTGTATTCCAGAAAAAATCATAAAGGCCATGGCCATAAGACCGGTTATTATCATCGTAATTCCCAGTCCCCGAAGTGCCGGAATTACATTTGAAGAGGCTATTTTTTTTCTTATTGCAGCCATCATCACAATAGCCAGAGCCCATCCTATACCGCCGGAGAATCCGAAAACCGTGGATTGTACAAGTGAATATTCACGTTCAATCATAAAAAGAGAAATTCCCAGTATTGAACAGTTTACTGTAATCAGCGGAAGAAATATACCAAGAGCCATATATAACGGAGGTGAAAACTTTTCTATTGCCATCTCAAGAAGCTGAACCATTGCAGCTATTACTGCAATAAAAAATATATAGGTAACAAAAGTAAGATCGATATCAATAAAACTTTCACTCACCCAGACAAGCGCGCCTTTCTTCAGTATATATTCATATATAAGCCAGTTTACCGGAGCTGTTATTGTCGATACAAAAATTACAGCAACCCCCAGACCGATAGAAGTTGTCATCTTCTTTGAAAGCGCCAGGAATGAACACATCCCCAGGAAATAGGCCAGCAGTATATTATTTATAAATATCGATTCAATCCCTAAACTTAAAAGTCCCATACTAAACCTCCGTTACTCCCTGTAGCCTGTAATTGATCTCTGCACCCATATAATCAGGCCAAGAATGATAAACGCGCCCGGTGCCAGAACCATAAGTCCATTATTAACATAACCCGCATCATATACAGCCTGGGGTATAATCTGCATACCGAACATTTTCCCCGAACCTAAAACCTCTCTGAAAAAACCGACAATGAGAAGTATCATGGCGTATCCTATACCGTTACCAAGTCCGTCAAGAAATGAAGGCCAGGGTTTATTTGTTAAAGCAAATGCTTCAAGGCGTCCAAGAACAATGCAGTTTGTAATTATAAGCCCGACAAATATTGAAAGCTGTTTTGACACATCATAGGCAAAGGCCTTGAGAAACTGATCAACGACAATAACCATTGTAGCAACAACTGTCATCTCGACAATAATCCTTATTTTATTCGGAATGTGATTTCTCATCAGTGAGATAATAACATTCGAAGCACAAACCACAACTATCACTCCAATACCCATTACAAGCGAGGGTATCATCTGAGACGTAACTGCAAGGGCGGAACAGATACCAAGCACCTGAATAGTTATGGGATTATTTATTCCGGCGGGATCGGTGAGAATTTTTTTATTCTTACCGGAGAGGAGCGGTTCATTATCCTGACTTATCATATCATTCTCCCGTCCTTATAGTTTTTGATCTTATAGTTTTAAAATACGGTTCATATATTGTAAGGCAGTTTTTCAGCAGTTTATTAACGCCGTTAGATGTGAGAGTTGCGCCGCTTATTCCATCAACTTCATGGATCAGTGTTGGAGAATTAGGTCGTGTTT
The DNA here is from genome assembly GCA_002839285.1 of Spirochaetae bacterium HGW-Spirochaetae-5. Classification (GTDB taxonomy): domain Bacteria; phylum Spirochaetota; class UBA4802; order UBA4802; family UBA5550; genus WRGT01. Next base: position 6,685 of record PGXT01000131.1, read on the forward strand.
TTCCTTTCAGTACTGTAACGGAAACAAGCTCCCCGCTTTCAGATAATATTTTTTTTCCGTAGAAATTTCTCTGGAATTCAGGATTTTCAATTTCACCGCCAAGACCCGGCGTCTCGGCGTGTTTGTAGAAGGAGATCCCCTTAATTGTTTTAAGATCCGTTTCAAGGGCAAGGTACCCGTAGAGTGTTGACCATAAACCCTTTCGGGCTGCTTTTCAAGTTCGCGTTCAAAATTTATTTTTTCAGCAGGAGATGATTTCTCCAGCACTTTACCTTCACTGTTTACAACAAAGCTCCTTATATAATCTTTATAAAGTTTTTCCGGATCACTATCTTTTTTCAGAAGATTAACAGCATAAAGAATATTCTTTTTAACATCAAGTTCCGCATTACGTTCCTGTCTCTCCTTTAACATAGTCGAAGAGACCGAGAGTATTAAAGCAGCGACGAGCGATGTGATGATAATAAATACTATTGTATACAAATTACTTTGACGCACGTTTCTGCCTCCTTCTTACGCTTCCCCATATAACCACGCTGTCGATAAGCGGAGCAAAAGCGTTCATGAAAAGAATCGCAAGCATAATCCCTTCCGGATAAGCCGGATTTACAAGGCGGACAAGTATTGCAAGAGCCCCGATCATAAATCCGTATATATATTTCCCCGTATTGGTAGCAGAGGCCGATACCGGATCTGTTGCCATAAAGACTGCTCCGAATGCGAAACCCCCCATTACCAGATGGTAATGAGCCGGCAGTGCAAATGGGTGGCCTGCTCCCGGTGCCGCAAAATTAAAAAGGAGAGCAGTAAGATAACCCCCTGCAAAAACAGACAGAATAATTCTCCAGCTTGCAACTCCATTAAGAAGCAGAAAAACTCCGCCAAGAAGTATCATAAATGCCGAGGTTTCGCCGATACTCCCGGGCTCCAGCCCGAAGAACATACTGCTGAAGGTATAACCGTTATCAGCAAGAAGTTTTACAACGTCTGAACCCCCCGCTGATGTCGCAACAGCCAGTGGAGTAGCCATTGTATATGTATCAACCACTTTCGAACCGACAGATGTCCAGACTTCATTTCCCGAAATCGATGATGGATATGCAAAAAATATAAATGCCCTGGTAACGAGCGCAGGATTGAATACATTCATCCCTGTTCCGCCGAAAACCTCTTTCCCTATAATAATCCCGAAGGAAGTACCTATTGCAACCTGCCATAAAGGAATAGTGGGGGGAACAATAAGCGGAATTAAAAAACCTGTAACAAGAAAACCCTCGGCAATATCGTGTCTCCGTACAACAGCAAAGAGCACCTCCCAGAAACCCCCCACGGCATATACTACAATGAAGATCGGAACAACGAGCCATGCACCCTTTATAAAACAATCCATAACTGAAGCATAAACTCCCGCAGAGAGATAGTGCTGATAACCGGCATTATAAGTCCCGAAAATAAGTGCCGGAACACCTGCTATTATAACCGACACCATCATCCGTTTAATATCATAATGATCACGGATATGCGCACCCGAACGGGTCGGCATAGGGGGGATAAGGAGCATCCCCAGAAGCATCTCATACACAGGGTATAACCTTTCGAGTTTACCACCCTGTTCAAAATGTTTTTTCAGTTTCATCTTTATCCCTCTCTCCGGACCTGATCAATACCCTTCCGGAGAATATCCTGAAAGTTCTGCTTTGACGGATCGACATATTCAACCAGTGCCAGATCCTCCTCTATAACTTCATAAATACCGAGCTTCTCCATCTCTTCAATATCTTCGGCAATTATACTTTTTATAAGAAATACCGGATAGATATCCATGGGGAGAACATCCTCATAAATACCGGTAGCTATGAAAGGCCTTAATGAACCATTCATGGCAGACTCCTCCCGGAATCTCCCTGCGTAATTAAAAAATGAGGAGAGATATGTCCGCGAAAAACTCCTCTTATTTAAACCTAAAGTTGCCCATCCTAAAATCTGATCACCCTCCGGTTCAGGGATTGCCGTAACCATATAGTGAAAGAACCCGAGATAACCATTTGAACCTTCATTTCTTCCAGTGAGAACATTTCCGGAAATTATACGAACATCACCACTCTCCATTTCACCGATAAAAGACGACAGTGATGCACCGATAATTGTTCTGTAGTAGCATCTTTTCTTTGCAGCAAGTCCCGTAACAGCGACTGTAACCTCAGGGTCGATTTTCCCTTCAAGAAAAAGTTTCCCGATGAGATTTACTCCGTTAAGATTTAATGTCCAGACAACGTCATCTCTCCCTTTAATAGGGGCGATATGTTCTATCTGAACACCGACATTCCCGGCAGGATGATTCCCGATAAATTTGTGAAGTTCAAACCCTTTAGCAGTCAGAATTTCCGGAGGGACATCGGAGAATTTTCCCTCTACAGAAACGTGAACTTTACCCGATGTAAGCCTGCTTAAAATAGAAATACCCGCCTGGAAATACGGGTTCTCACAATCCGCGCAAAGCGACATAAGAGGAGCGAGAGGGGCTGTATCCATTGCCGTGATAAAAATATCACGCGGAGTAATAAACGGATCGGCAATAATCCCGAAAGGTCTCTGAATAAAACATGCAAAAAGACCGCTCTCAAGAAGAATTTTTTTTACATCTTCCGCTAAAAAATTTTCAGCAGAACCCTTTGGTATTTTATAATTTAAACATTTCTGCTTACCGTCAGTTTTTATTATAACAGATTCAATGGCTCTTCTGTCACCTCTGCGGATCCCCTTTACTGTTCCCGATGCAGTGGATGTAATAACAATATCCCTGTTCTCTTTATGACAGAAAAGAGGGGTCCCCACACAGACTTTATCACCCTCTGAAACTAAAAGCTTCGGATTCAGTCCTTTGAAATCTGCCGGTTTAAACGCAACCTCACCGGGAAAATCCGCATCAAGTATTAAACGCTCGGCGCGCCCTTCGAGCCTGATATCGAAAGTTCTTTTTAGCCTGTAATTTCCCATTACCGTAACCATAAATTAATAATTTTATATATCCGGAAAAAACTCCGGTCAG
>PGXT01000001.1 GCA_002839285.1 Spirochaetae bacterium HGW-Spirochaetae-5
AGCAATCTCTGCAGTTTCAAGATCGCGAATTTCTCCAATCATAATAATATCAGGATCCTGACGCAAAATTGACCGGAGACCGGCAGCAAAAGTAAGCCCTATTTTAGAACGTACCTGCATCTGGCCGATGCCTGGGATCTGATACTCAATCGGATCTTCAACCGTAAGTATATTAACATCATCACTATTCAATCTGCTGAGCACACCGTAGAGTGTAGTACTCTTACCGCTTCCGGTCGGCCCTGTAACCAGAACTACACCATGGGTAAGATTTATCAGATCATTGAAACGATCAAGTACATCCTTTGAAAATCCAATTGAATTTAAATCAAAACTTATATCAGATTTGTTTAAAAGTCTTAATACAATTCTTTCACCATAGTGAGTAGGAAAAATCGAGACCCTTATATCTACTTCTTTTCCGCCGATTTTAATCTGGATCCTGCCGTCCTGAGGCATTCTGTTTTCAGCAATATTCAGGTTTGACATAATTTTTATACGTGAAATTACCGAGTCCTGATATTTTTTCGGTGGAGTAAACATTCTGTAAAGAATACCATCTATTCTAAAGCGCACAATCAGTTCTTTCTCATACACCTCAAAATGAATATCACTTGCTCTCTCACTGACAGCCTGCCTGATAATAGTATTTACAAGACGGATAATAGGGGCATCATTTGCCATATCAAGAATATCAGACGTTTCGGAAGATGTTCTTGAAAGTATTTCAAAATCTGATTCTTCAAGATTTTCAATAATTTCATTTGTGGTGGCAGACTCGACTAGTTCAAAATGTGTATTGATAACTTTCAAAACTTCATTTTTTGTCGTAAGAACTATTTTAAAAATATGCCCCTTAAATAACAGCTTGAGATCATCAAGGGGCTGAATATTTAATACATCTGTTATTGCAATTTTTATAACACCCTTTTCTGAATTAAAAGGAGCAAGAAGATTGCTCTTTAAAAAATTAACCGGGAGCCCTTTAAAAAGCAGATCACCATCATGATAATCGATATGTGCTTTAAACTCCAGACCACTCTGAACAGCTAAAGATTCAAGGAGATCAGTTTCAGTTAAATATCCTTTCTTGATCAGCAATTCGCCAATCCGCTGATCTGAATTCTGCTGCAGAAGTAAAACCTCCTGCAGATTTTCAGCAGAAATTTTACCCTTTTCTAATAATATCTTTCCAATCTGTTTATTCTTATTTAATGACATATAATCTCTATTTCTTGTTTTCTTCCTGAATCTTTTTCATTTCCTGCTGCTTCTCTTCTGTAATTTTTTTTATTTTTTCAGGATCTGTTACGACTCTAGGTGTTATAAAAACCAGTAAATTTGTTTTTTTATTCTCTTTGGTTTTATTTTTGAAAAACCAGCCCAGGAGAGGGATGTCACCCAGCAGCGGAACTTTAGTTTCAGTTTCAGAAACCGAGTTTCTCATAAGACCGCCGACAACTATAGTTGAACCATCCCTGATGGAAATTTTCGTTTTAATATCACGCTTTGCAAGATCGGGTGGAATTACTGTACTGGTTGAAGTGGTAGTTGTAGTACCCAGAACAGAATTTACCTCAACAAAAAGATCCAGTGTAATTTTTTCACCGGTTGTTATATGTGGTGTAAGCTTCAGTTTTAATCCAACCGGTTTGTACTCAAAGGTATAATAAATATTACTGTTGGTATCCATACGGCTGTTTGTAGGAACGGCAATCTCTTCCCCGACATTAAACTCTGCTTCATGATTATCAATTGTTAATATATGAGGTGTAGACAGAATATTTATATTTTTATCCTGACCGGTAGCATTAAGCAGTACAAAACCTAAAATTGATGTGTCGCTTAAATATCCCAATGTCATTGTTTGAGCTTTTAATGGAACAGCAATAGTTTTATTTGTGATACCACTGGGAAGAGAGTAACTCGGAATCCCCCCCATTATTGAAGAACCACCTCCGATATGTGTTCCGGTCTGCCCGCCAAGCGTCCAGTCTATACCAAAACCCCAGTTAGATTCGACATTAACCTCAACGATCATTGCTTCTATTAAAATCTGAGGCCTCACAACATCAAGTTGTTTGATAATTCTCAATATCTCTTTAAACTCCGCACCTGATGCATTTATGATAAGAGAATTCGTTTCTTTATTAGCAATTATCGATAATTTCTGCGGCGGATTTTGAGGCTGAATTCCCTGGCCCGATGCAGCAGTTTTACCCTTATCCGCACCTTGTAAATTTACAGGCTGAGTATTTATCAATGCGTATTGAGAGAAGGGGATTCTAGATAAAACCTCTGACAGACTTACAGCATCGGCATTCTCAAGATTAACTACATGAATAGATGCATCGTCTTTAATACCCGTATCCTCACTGGAACCGGCCGTTATGTTTTTATCTAATGTATGTGCAATTTTAACAAGACCGCGTATATCAATTGAATTGCCGCTGAAAATAATTATATTCAGTGTCTTATAAACAACAATGTCTGTTTCGGGAGATTTTAATGTTTTTAATACATTTGCAACATCATTAGCATCTGCATGTGAAAGTTCCATGAGAAATGTTACAGTATCTTCTTTATTCAGTTTAACTTTATCGCCATCAAGGATTACTTCAACGTTTTTCTGAACAGCTTCCTTCACTGGAACTATCTTGATAAGATTATCAGATTCAATTACTGCAAATCCCTTGATTTCAAGTATAGACTTCATCAGATCATATGCTTCTTCAATGGGAACTTTCTGCGCTGAATTAATAGTTATTTTACCCTTTACTTTGTCGCTGAGTATAATATTTTTCCCAAGCACCTGACTCATAACATTAAGAAATTCAGAAATCTCAACATCATTAAAGTTTAAAGAAAAACTGGAATCCTTTACTTTGGCTTTTTTTTGAGCCCATAGATTGTTGTTATATTCAACCCCGGAAGGTGAAACAGTCAATAAAAGTATGGCTATTAAAAAAACCGGTAATAATATCTTTTTTTTATTCATATAAAATTTATCCTGTCAATCCGTGATATTCATTTCAAAAGTCATGATCTGGCCATTTCTCTCCACATCTATAACCATTTTTGATTCATTTTTCATACCCTGCCACATGTTAAAAAGTTTTTCAGTGCTATCAACTTTTTTGCCGTTTATTCTCTTGATAATATCCCCGCTTCTTATACCGTACTCATATAGTATATTATAGGGCCTTATTCTTATCAGCTTAAATCCTTCTACCTGTCCATTTACCCGGTGAGGTCCGGCCTGAATTCCCTGCATGGCATTATCAATATTATTCATAACCTTCTGCTGCATTTCAGCCCGGCTGATATTCTTTTTAACTACTCCTCCGCTTGATACGGTATCAGAACCTGCAGGTCTTGCAACTGCGGCAAAATCTTTTTTTTCGTAAAGATTTAAGGTGTGCACTTCAGAATTTTTTTTAAGTAAGATCTTTGATGATTGAATATCAGTGATGATATAACCATACATATTGTTTCTGAGTTTGAATATATCCGGTTCCCTTTCACCCTTTTTGAGTACCAGAGCTCGGGCTATCCCGGGAGGTCCGGTAACCGTACCAATCAGTTTGAAATCACTAACAGGTGAAGTCGAATCCTCACTCTCATCGGCAGAACCGGAATCAGCAGCTCTGAAAAAACCTGATTCAACAAGCTGATTGATATCAATGCTCTGTTCTTCGATTGAAACAGTATTTGCAGCACGCATTCTGCTTTTTTCAGAAGGGTAAACAACAAGAGAATTTTTAATTATTCCATTAATTGTAACAGCGGAAATATATGAAAAAAGAATCATTGAGGATAATGATATTACATGATATTTAATGTTCTGCATTTTTATATTCGTTAAATTACTCGTTATTTATTATTTTTATTATTCGGACTTCTATTAATAACTAAGTCAAGTAATTATTCCCTCTTATACTTTAAAAAGTATCTCAGAAGAACAATTAAAATAGCAGCAAGGAATATAATGAAAATTGTAATTTTATAGCTGGAAAGATATGACATAATCAAATCAATGTTTTCACCAAACTTATATCCGATGACAAAAAGTGCAGTTGAAGTGACTGAAAGTGCGAGGAAATCAATTATCATAAATTTCAGGATATTTACCCTGACGAGACCGGCTGTTATAAACATAACATTTCTAACTCCAAAAGGTATAAAACGACCAAAAAAAAGAGTCTTGCCGCCATATTTTTTAAAATAAGTACTCAGACTGAAAAACCGCTCCTTCATTTTTTCACTTTTAAGATAACCATATTTCTGAATCAATGGAAGCCCGTGTCTCCCGATTGAATATGCAATTAAATCACTTAAGTATGCACCTAGAAAACAACCAGCAAAAATAAGATACTTATTCTCAGGGTAAACCGCAGCAGCAATTGATGCGGATATAATAAAAACAAGATCTTCCGATATTGGAAGATTAAAGCCTGCAAGAATCAATAGACCGAATGAAATAAAATGAAGATTATGCGCCACTGATTCAGTTAGAATGCTGGTTATATCCATAATTCCTACACTATAAAAGTCTCAGATTTAACAGCCATGGTCCCCTTTTTAACCCAGACCCTGATTTGATAAACACTGGTATTATCGTTTGAAGCAAGAGTGCCAATCTCTTCCATTGCACTTATTGTATCAAGATGAAATTCAAAAAATTTCTTATCCTCTTCAAATGGATTTGAAATTAATATTAAAATGTTTTCATTTGTCGGATGCCTTTTCGGGGAACCCTCGAAAGGGTGATACTCCTCTGTGTAATTTACATTTCTTAATCTGTCAATATTATAGTTTTTAGATATATCCAATAGTTTCTGAACATACTTTATTTCGTCCATCGATCTCTCCTGTAAAAAAAATATAATGTTATCAAGGAAGCAGATTATTTTCAGTGATGCGTATGCTCCGCATACGCTGTGCCCCCAAAAATAAACCGCTACCGTTATTCAAAATAGAATAACTGATTTTAATGCTTGACGCATTAAAAGAAAATATATAACTAATAATGAAACCATACTTATCTAAATTCAATGTTTGAGTAAATAAAATTTTATATGAACCAGAATAAAAAAATTATTATTTCACTTGGTATATTTTTCTCAATTATTCTCTTAAGCATCAGTTTGCTGAAAATATCTATTAATATATTATATCCTGTAAACGAACTTTCCAACTCTTTAAAAGACAGTTTTAAAGATATTTTCGGAAAGGCGATTAAATTTGATACATTATATTTCAAATATAACGGTGATATAGTGCTTCAGAATTTTTATCTTTCAAATAAAGATGATTTTAATGATAACATCAATCTGATAAAGTGCGATGAAATTACCATTGATACGGGCCTCTTTGACCTGATAAGAAAAAAAATTACTTTCGCAGGCGTCTATATGGCCGGGCCGGAAATCAATTTCAATAAGAATTACGGAAAACCCTATTACGAAATTTTTGTAGAAGATCTCACCGGAGGTATAAATCAGGATAAAATAAAGCAGTTTATCAAAAGCGGTTTCCGTTTTGAACTGACCGGATCAAAACTTTATTTTAAAGAGACTTTTAAAAATTCTAAATCAGAAACAAATCTATATGACCTTGATCTTAAAATTAAATATGGAAAGGAATATATAAGCTACAGATCTTATGGTTATATAGAAAATAAAATACGGGAAAGCTGGCGAAAAAGCAGCTACAGGGCCAGAGGAAAGATATACTTAAACAAACCATATTCTGAATCTGAACTCAAACTTGAAAATTTAGACCTTACACATCTTAATAATTTTTTAAATGACCGCTTCGACACCAGAACATTCATCACTGGAAGTTTTTCCGGAAATTTAAACGTCGTAATCGATAACGGCATTTTAAAATGCAGCGGGAACACCGGCATATCTTCTATGGATTTTTTCTATTATGAAAAAAACTCTCCCTATCCATTATTTAAAAATAAAGATATTGATAGCAATTTCAGTTTCAGCCTTTCAGAAAATTTAGACAGATTAAAAGTAGATAAGTTAGAAATAGATGACGGGGTAATTAATCTTTCATCAATTATCGACTATGCTATGGGTGATTCTTTTTCAATTGAACTAAAATCAAATAAAATAAATCTTACCGACTTATCGGAATCAGTTTTTCTTTTCAGAAACAGCAGCTATACCGGCGAGATGTCTTTTAACGGAATCTGTAATTATAAAATTAAAGAAAATGCGCCTGAAGTTTTAAACTTTAATCTAATATTGGATAAATTTAATATTATTCCAAACGAAAAGAAAAATAAGAATTTTAAGCACATACAAAACGGCGACATATTTCTGTCGGTGAATAAAGACAATGTTAAATTTAAAGCAGATTTCAAATCGGGAAAATCTGATTTTAATATAACATTTGACAGCTTAATATCAGGATGGAATCCGATCAAGTCTTCCAACAATATTGAAATCAAATCCAAAACAATCGAATTGAATCTATTAAAAATAGTTTTAAAAAACAGTATAAAAAAAATCTACAATATGGCTTATGTAGATATGTTCCAGAATTTTGATGAACAGCGTAATTTTCTGAAAGAACCGGAAGGTATTTTTATTAATAATAATGATATCACTCTTAAACTTACAGCAGAAAAATTAAGTATAGCTGGAAAATCAAACCTGAACAACCTGGTGATGGACATTTCACTTCTTAAGGGGATTTTAAAAACCGGAAATTTTAAACTGGAAGGATATGATGGAATTTACAGTTTTAATCTTTACTCTTCTCTCCGCCAGGAATATCCTTATTTCAAATTCACTTCTGAAGCAAAAAATATTGACCTTGACCGGATATCCTACGAATCCGGACTGACATTCTCATTTGGCGGGAGGCTCTCCCTGGATGCCGGTTTTGAAACAAGCGCATACAGAATAGGGCAGGTTGTGGAAAACGGCAAAGCAGGTTTAAACATTTCGGTACAAAATGGTTATTTGAATAATACACCTGTTCAAAATAAACTCCACACCCTGCTGAGCAATATTAATCAGAAAGATGTATTCAATAAGCGCCTTGAATTTTCAAGTTATTCAATCGGGATTATGCAGTCAGGTACTAACTTTTATATAAAAAATTTCAGTTTAGATTCAGCAGACATGAGCTTCAGTTCATTTGGCAGCTTTACAGAAGAAAATGGACTGAAAATCCCTATCAATCTGAATGTAAACAAAGAGAAAATAACTGAAAGGGTGCCTCTGGAAATTTACGGTAATCTAGAGACACCCTGCGTAAAAGTTAAGTCTAAAAATGAAACTGAATCTGTCTGTTTTTAATCTTTAATTGCCACCAGTTCATATATTTTAACAGGGTGAGCTTTACCTTTTACACGGATCAAATCCAGCTCTCTGGCAATAATATCATCTTTTACATATTGATATGTAAACTCACTAATAATTATACCTATTTTATAAAACTTTGTTGTACCCTCAAGTCTCGAACCGAGATTAACATTGTCCCCCATGAGTGTATAGTCCATCCTTGCGGCGGAACCCATGTTACCTACAATCATATCCCCGGTATTAATTCCTATACCGATTTCAAGAATAGGCTTATTCTCGCTCTCCCACTTTTTATTCATAACTTTTAATGCTTCCATCATTTCAATAGAAGCCTTACATGCATTCAGAGCATGATCCTCCATTTCTATGGGAGCTCCCCAGAAAGCCATTACTGCATCACCGATATATTTATCAAGAGTACCAAAGTACTTAATAATAATATCAGTCATAGACTGAAGATATATATTCAGATGTTCAACCAGTTCTTCTGGAGTAAGTCTTTCTGATATTGAAGTAAAGCCTCTTATATCGGAGAATAATACAGTAAGAATTTTCTTATCTCCCCCAAGCTTGATCTTACTCGGATCCTTAAGGAGTTCGTCAACAACAGATTTGGAAACGAATTTTGAAAAAGTCTGCCTTATATGCTTTTTCTCCTGCTGCTCATTTACAACCCTGTATGTAACAATCATTGAATAAGTAAGTGCAGTCTGAATCAATGGTGTTGCCAGAGCTGTTATAATGCTGAAATAGTCAAAAAGCAGATATGAAAAGACTGAATAAAGAATTATAAAAAGCACTGTAACTACAAGAGATGAACCGATTGACATTCGCGGGACAAATAATCCGATAAGAAGAGCAATTATAAGCATAATCGCAATATTCTGAATATCTGAAAGTTTATAAAGAAAATCCTGATTAAGAATTGTATTTAAAGCATTGGCGTGGTGTTCAATACCAAAGGTCGCTCCATATGGTGATTTCTTCTCATCAGTTGCAACCCCTGTTACCGCATATGCAGCAACGAGAAGTATTTTATCCTTCAGTGAATTATTTCCCTCCATGGTACCTTCATTTGCGAAAAGATAGTATGGATAATGCTGAAAACTTCCGGATCCTCCAATAAAATTAACATCCATAAATCCGTAATCATCAATTGGAATAATTATTTCTCTCTTATCATTAGGTTTAGCCATCTTCTCTTTTGGAAGATTTTTAAGTTTAATATATTTACCTATTTTTATTTCTACATTTTCAACGCCTATACCGTAGTAGTGCATAACTATCGCTAAATCAATATTAGGATAATATATTCCATTATACTTTATTATAAGAGGGATAGTACGGTTAATTCTATCACGTCCGGGAAATACATTTGCAAAACCGATACCTCTTGATGCTCTTATAAGATCGGGAGTAGGGGGAGTAACATCGGCAACAAGCTGCTCTGTCCGATCCTTCGGATCAACCGGAAATGTAACTTTATTAAGAAGAGCCAGTCTCTCCTCATGATCATTATATGCAACATCAACTTCATCAGCTTCAAAAGGATAATCTAAAAATGCCGCATCAGACTCTTTTATCGCTTTTGCAAGTTCCGCCTCTCCGGGTTTATGATCGAGAAACATTATATCATAGAGAATAGCCAGAGGTTTACCTGTGGCTATAAAACGTGTGAGTCTGGCATGAATTTCCCAAGGGAAAGGCCATTGAATCCCCTGATCTGAAAACTCCCGGATTGTACTCTCGTCAATACCGATAATTACAATATCTTTCCTTGCGCGGGGATTTATACGATTCATCTTTACCCCTTCTTCGAGCTTTACCGTCTTCTGAGAGGGATCTCTTACAAAAAATCTGAAGTCTATTGAACCCCATTCAAGTCCGGTAAGAAGGGTAGTCTGGGTAAACATGACAACCATAACAATAAAGACGGATATAGTTATAAAAGGGCCTATATATTTTTCTGATAATTTTAAAAGCAGAAAAATAAAGAGAAGTCCAACCGGTCCGGTGAGCAGGCATATGATAAAGAAAAGCCTGACACTTTTATCATATTTAACAGCAAGATATTTTCCGGCAAAACCGGATCCGATTAAGACAGATAATAGTAACAATACTTTAAAAATTGATAATAATATTTCATTCATGATATTATCCAGTGGCTCATATTTTTTAAAATTTAAGTATGATAAACATTATTAGTCAAGATTTTTTTATACAGTTAGAGTTGAGATAGAAAGGTAGCGGTTTATTTTCGGGGGCACAACGCTACGCATACGCACCCCCGAAAAAAATTGCTGCCAGATAAAAATAGATGTAAAAAATTGATGATAAATATGATTGACAAATGACCTGTTTTTTTCGGAAATTCAGTAATTATTCCTGAATATTATTATTAGTGTAAAAAAGAAAAATTACATATCCCCGCCGCCTTCGGCGGCGGGGATAATAGATCCTTTTTACTTTATAAAAGTTAAGGAATAAATAGTGATTCAGATTACCAATAGATTATTGTCTAATTATTACAATTTAATGCACGAGGCAAAAGTGAACATAAAAGATAAAATTCATGATATAATATCAGTTTCTCTTCAAAGAGCTATTTCCGAGGGGAAACTTCCCGAAGCGGATTATCCTGTTATAAAAGTTGAATATCCAAGAGAATCGAAATTCGGAGACTACTCAACACCCATTGCCCTGGAATCGGCAAAACTTATAAAAAGATCACCCATGGAAATCGGCGAAATACTGAAGAGTTATATTTCGGAAAACAGCGGACTGATCAGCGAAGTAGACCTGGCTAAACCTGGATTTATAAATATATTCACCTCTCTCGAGTATCTTAAAAACAACATGCTTGAAATTGTAAAGATAAGAGAAAAATACGGCAGACAGCAGAAAGACAATCCTGTTAAATACAATATTGAGTTTGTTTCAGCAAATCCCACAGGACCGATGAATGTTGTTTCGGCCCGGGCTGCAGCTCTTGGCGACACCATCGCAAATCTGATAGAAGCGAATGGAGATATTGCGGAGAGAGAATTCTATATAAATGATTTCGGTAATCAGGTAAACCTTCTGGGAAGATCTGTATATGCCAGAATAAAAGAGCTGAAAGGTGAACAATCCGATTTCCCTGAAGATGGTTACCACGGTGAATATATTAAAGATATAGCCCAGTGGATAATAAAAAATCATTCTGAAGAGTTGAATAAGCTGGAAAACGATGATGTTAAATCTGCTTATGCAGCTGATAAAGCAATTGAATACAATGTCTCGGGACAGAAAAAGGATCTTGAAGATTTTAAAGTAATTTTCAAAACATGGTTCAGAGAGAGCACTCTTCATAATAGAGGAGAGGTTGTAAAAGCTCTTGAAACTCTGGAGAAAAATAATCACATATATATAGAAGACGGTAAAAAAGTTTTCAGATCAACGGTATTCGGTGATGATAAAGACCGTGTTGTAGTCCGTGATGACGGAAGACCGACTTATCTCATGGCTGACATAGCATATCACTTTGACAAACTCGAAAGGGGATACGATCAGCTCATTGACATCTGGGGTCCCGATCATCATGGCTATATCTCAAGACTGTCCGGCGCAGTTCAGGCCCTCTGCAGTAAAGAGAATATTTTCCGTGTACTTATATCTCAGCAGGTTAATCTCATTATGGAGGGTGAAACTGTTAAGATGTCTAAACGCCTTGGAAACTTTTCGACCATGAGAGAACTTATTGATGAAGTCGGTGTAGATGTTTCCAGATTCTTTTTTATCATGAGATCAATGGACAGTCATCTGGATTTTGATCTTGCACTTGCAAAAAAGAACAGCTCGGAGAATCCTGTTTTCTATCTGCAGTACGCCCATGCAAGAATATGCTCAATCTTTAAAGAAGCTGAAAAACGTGGAATAAAAATTAAACCGGAAATTTCCACTCTTGAAAATCTGAATAATAATGAAGCGATTGTATTATTAAAACTTCTGGCAAAATTTCCCGAAGAGATATCCGATGCGGCAATGACATATGAACCTCATAAAATTTCTACTTTTCTTCTCAGACTTGCTCAATCATATCACAGGTTTTATGCCGAGCAGAGGGTTCTCTCCGATGATGAATCAAAGACCCAGACTAATCTTGCTCTTTGTGATGCAGTGCGGATAACAATTAAAAACGGACTGCAGATTCTCGGAGTAACAGCACCGGAGAGCATGTAAGACAATGCCCGATGTAATAATTATTTCAACAGGTGAGGAGCTGCTTCAGGGGACTACAATAAATACAAACAGCTCCTTCATAAGCAGTCTTCTCTTCGGAACTAATTTTAATGTTTTAAAACATATAGTGATCGGAGATAAACTTGAATCAATAATATCCTGCATTAAAGAATCTGCAGAAGAAGCGGAGATAATAATTACAACGGGAGGGCTTGGACCGACCGATGATGACAATACCGTAGCGGCAGTCTGCAGTGTCTTCCGGAAGAATGTTTTAATCGATGAAGAATCAGACCGGAAAACTATCAGGTTCTTTCAGTCAATGAATTTATCCCCCAGCAGACTTGACAGCCGGATGTCTGCTGTCCCCGAGGGAGCATATGTAATTCAGAACCGGTCCGGCTTGGCTCCCGGTTTTATAATTAAAAATGAAACTTCGACGGTAATCTCAATTCCGGGTGTCCCGGCTGAAGCTGAAAACATGATGCTCTCCGATGTAATCCCTTATCTGAAAAAAGAATTTCTGTTTTCTGAAAACATGAAACTCACATACAGAATGTCCGGGATCAGAGAATCAGATATAAATACAATGTTAAACGATATTAACCTTCCTGTTTTTTTAAATACAGGTATTACTTCAAAATCCGGTGTTTGCGACCTTGTTATAACAGGAATAAACGATGAGATAATTTCAAAAAACGAAATTGATATGTTAATCAATAATAAATTCAAAAAATATCTGCTGGGATACAACGCATCATCTCCGGAAGAGGAACTTGTATCACTATTGAAAGAAAAAAACATGACAATTTCTACTGCAGAATCATGCACAGGCGGGCTCATCGCAAAAAAGATAACCGATATTCCCGGTTCATCTGCTGTTTTCAAAGGATCTATTATTGCATACAGCAATGAAATCAAAGAAAATTTTCTTGATGTTTCGCCGTCAACTCTTAGACAATATGGTGCAGTGAGCGAAAATACAGCTGCTGAAATGGCATCGGGAATACAAAAAAAATTTGTCACAGATATATCTGTTTCAACAACGGGTATAGCCGGTCCGGATGGAGGGAGCGATATAAAACCTGTAGGAACAGTATGCTTCGGTTTCAGAATCAACGATTATCAGCATACTTTTACAAGGATTATAAAGGGGAACAGAGATAGAGTGCGGACATTTTCAAGTCTGTACACAATTAATTTTTTAAGGGATTATTTAAAAAATTTAGACTGATAATCAGTATAAACGATTATATTACATTAAAATTAAAGATTCTATATAACTCCGGCTTTAGCGGCGGGGTATAATATTTCTATTATTTTAAAAAAAATATGTTCAGGAATAACTCTGAAAATTATGATAGATTCAGTCATTAAAATAAACGGTATTATCAATGAAATATAAAAAACTTATTATAAATATAACAAGTCTGTTATTAATTCTCCTTGCTATTAATTCTGCAACAGCAGATTCACGGAATATATTCAATCAGGGGATTGAGGCTTTTAAAGCCGGTAATTATGCCTCGGCAGAATTGCTTTTCCGGAAAACTGAAGAGAACAATGATGAATACAGGGACAGAGCCTGGTTTTTTCTTTCACGTACAATTTTCCAGCAGGGGAAATATAAATCAGCAATTTTTGAATTCAACTCTTTCCTCACAAAATGCAGAACTGAATCACTCCGGGTTGAATCCAGATTCTGGATTGGAGAATCATATTTTAATTTAAATGAAAATTTAAAAGCCATAGAAGAGTATAACAGATTCCTGGAAAAGGCCGATGATATAAATCTTATAATTACCGCCCATGACAGAATCGCCTCAATATATTACAAACAACAGCGATACGAGGAATCAATAATAGAATGGGAGAAAGCAGTTAAAAAGAGTTCAGATAAAGAACTTAATGCTGATTTAATACTTAAAATTGGACGCGGACTTTTCAAAAACGAAAAATATGAAAATGCTCTTGAAAGACTTAATCCTCTTCTAAGTTCAAGAATTGATTCAAAGAAAAAAGCGGAAATCAGATTGATAATCGGAAGAATATATCAGCTTCAAAACGACCATAAAAAAGCTTTATTGACCCTGAATGCAATACCTGCAGAATTTGCTGAAATTTACCCATTCCACGATATGTACTATTTAAGAGCGATGTCTTATCTTGCGACTGATAAAATAAATCCGGCAAAGTCTGACTTTGAACTCTTTTATATAATAGGGAAAAAATCAGATCATTATTATGACGGGATGTATGAATATGGACGGATATTACTGAATACATCCAAACCGGAAAGCGGTATAGAAATACTTGAAAAAGTATGGGAGAGTCAGGAGAAAATCGATCTCTCTGTAAAAAGCGCTCTGTTGATGGCGGAATTCTATATTGAAAAAGATCCTCTGAAAGCAATTAGATATCTCGAAAAATTCAGCTCTTATGAAGATGAAGAACTAAAAAAAAGCATTATTATAACAATCAGTAAAGCATATATTAAAAACATGAACTATGATAAAGCCGAGAGTTTACTGAAATTTTATCTGGAAAAATATCCATACGACCAGAACATTGATGAAGTAAAATTTCTTCAGGCAAGAATTCTGCTGGAGATAGGTGATTCAGATAGTGCAACTGTAATTTTCAATGATCTGAAAAGAAATAATCCTTTTTCAAAATTTTTAAATGATTCAGATTACTATCTTGCACTTATAAATTATAAAAAGGGGAGACCCGTTGAAGCGGCCGCACTTTTAAAGAAGTATGTTTTATTGAAAGAAATCAATTACAGCTTTGAAGCACATAAACTTTTAACAGAGATATATATTGAGTCTGAAGACTTAAAAAATGCAGAGAGAGAGATTAATCGGCTTCTTCAGTCTTTTCCAAATTATTCAGGTGTAGACAGACTTGTTTACACATTCGCGCAGACTCTTAATGAAAAGAAAATCGCTTCATTTCAAAAGTATTTCAACATTCTCCAGAGCAGATATCCCGAATCCGATTTTTCAATGCTTGTAAATATTATAATGGGGAATAATAATTTTGAAAATAAAAATTACAGTAGGGCGATTGTTTATTATGAAAGATTTCTCAACAGCAATATATCAGAGTCCAGAGGTCTGGCTTATTACAACCTGCTCAAATCATATTTCCATCTGAAAGAATATAATAAAGTAATCAGTATAATCCGTAATGTAAAAATTCCTCCTCTTGATGAAAATCAGTGGCGTGAAATCCCTTTTATACATGCAAGATCTCTTTACCTTACTTTAAAATTTGATGAGGTTTATAACATTTTAAGATGGGAGGATATCAAAACTTTTGAGGATGATGATGCAAAAATGCTTATAGACTGCACAATTAAAATAGGGGACCTGGAGACTGCTGCGGTATTTATTGATAAACTTAAAGAGCGCGGATCTTTATACAGCAGCCAGCTTTTTCTGCTTGGTAATTATTATCAGGAAAAAAATAATTCAGTAAAAGCAGAGGAGATATATAATACTATTCTGCTCTCTAATTCCTCAGAAAAACTCAAAGAGAGTGCAAGAATAGAACTTGCTATTATAAAGATGAACAGCAATGACTACAGTCTTTCGATAAACTATCTTAACCAGATAGAGTTAAATGAAAACACACCGGAAAGAGATTCCCTGATTATAATAAATCATTTCTACATGGGTAAGGAAAAAATTGCTGCTGATATAACTGAATCAAGATTAAAGTTTATATTAAAAACCAGATTCACAGAAAAAGTTCTTCTTTTAAATCTGGAATATCATTATAAGAATCAACAGGTAATTACTTTTAACAAATATTCAGCGCTGTTAAGATCTTATAAAAATACCGATAATTATGTAAATTTTTTAACCGGAAAATTATTATACGAAACAGGGGATTATAGAAAATCGTTTAATATTTTTTATAAACTGTCACTAAAAGAGAATGATTACATTATTGAAACAAATTATTATCTTGGCAGATTAAGCCTGTTTTTTAATAAAAATAGGAACAGCGCTGTTAAATATTTTTTGAAAGTAATTGAATCTGCTGCAAATAATGATCTTATGTCGAAGAGTAAAATTGAACTGGCTATAATCTATTATGAAATGAACAACACAGAATATGCTTCAAATTACCTGAATCAGATTATAAAGGATAATCAATTTGGCAAATACCGCATGGAGGCTGAAAACCTCCTGGAATATTATAACTTACAAAAAACCTTAGATAAAGGAGACAACCTATGAGTAATCCGGATAGAGGGATGAACGTACCAGATGATTTAAAATATAGGGAGAATCATCAGTGGATAAAGATGATTGATGACATAACCGGAATTTGCGGCATAACAGATTTTGCACAGGACAGTCTAGGCGATATAACATTTGTTGAATTTATCAATAATATAATAGGAAGCGAAAATCCCGAAGACGAAAAAATAGCAATAATAGAATCACCAAAAGATTCATTTGATGTTTACAGCATGGTATCAGGTAAAATATTAGAGATAAACAGATTACTTGAAGATTCGCCGGAACTTCTTAATAGCGACCCTTATGGAGACGGGTGGATATTTAAAATAGAAATCGAAGACGCTATGGTTCTTGAGGATCTCCTGGAACCTGATGAATATCTGGAAACAATTCTGCCGGATGATTTTATATAAATCCGGTAATTAATATAACTTCCGATAAGATATATTATGTCTCTTTAGCTTTTTTCTTATGATTTACTCTGCTATTATAGCAGAATAAAGCAAGCATTTTTTTATTTTTCCCAACTCTTTTTCCACACCGCTTTTGTAACTTTTCCTTGACATTAAACACCATTACCCGGTATATTAATTTTACTTTGCCAGAAAATCCCTAATCCCCCGACTCTAAAAAAAAGAATAAAAAACCGGATTCAAACAACACACCGGAGCAACCACCAGAAGAGGAAAAACTCCGCTTAAAACGGGATTATGTTTTTCAGGAGGATAAATTTAATTTCCCAAGTACAGAACTTGAAAACAGAATTATGAAAATAGTTCATGATAACCGGGGACATTTAATCCTATTTAAAAAAGCCATCTTCTGGACAGAGGCCTGTAAAGAGGAATCTAATTACTATGACTGGAAATCCTCCCTCCGCGCTCATAATAACATTAATGGCAAATACGATATACATCTTAATCTTAATTTAAATAAAGATGTCCCGGACATTTCAGAACTACCGGCCGGAAAGTACCGGATTGTTATATCCTTTTATAACCCCTCTAAAAGGACTAAAAACAGGCTTTACGGCTGTGTAGATACTCAGAGTATAGACTTTGTTGTCGGAAGCCCTCTAGAGCTTAAAAACGGGGGGGAGAGGGGAACGAGCAACCACTTTAACCCCTCCCCGATCTCCCAGCTTAACCAGCTGGAAGAGATCGGGAACGTGGTCAACAAAGTCGGGGAGATTTTAAACAAGTCTCTCGATATCCACAAAAACACTATCATGTTTCAAAACGAAATAGAGAAAACAGCTTTTGAAAAAGGATACCAGGAGCGATTAAAACAGGAAGAGTCCGAGCGAACTATCAAGACTTTAACTGAACGATTGGACGCACTAGAGAGAGGGAAAGAATTAACCACCGGCGGGAATAACTCACTTGTTGAGACTCTTCTTAAAGCGGGGAAATCAATGGGGATTCTCCCGGACATAGATATTAATAACATCACGCCGGAGCAGATTGTTTCTATCCTTTCCAAATTTCAGGCGCCAGCTACACCGCCCGCGGGGGAATAATTATGCATGTTAATTGGTTAATCAATTTTTTAAATTATAGAGTCCAAAGAGACTGCACTTATTTTAATAAAGCTGGTGTATTCTTCAGAGATAAAAATGATAAGATAATAAAAATTTCGTCTATTGAATCAAATGAAAATAATGATATTATTTTGACGGAGGATTAAGAGTGGAAAACAAAGAAATCAATATTTTAATCCAAAATTTAAGAAAAGTTTTAACCGAACAGGAATTAAAAATAGATGATACAACAACAGATCTATCTTTCAATTACAAAGTTTTTATACAAAAAACTCTTCAATCTCTTCAATATATAAGATAAATTTTACCGCATAACGCCAGATACGGCGTTATGCGGTAAAAAACACCTTCAAAAAAACGAAAAAAAAGCCCCGGTCATTAATACCGGGGCTTTGAAAAATCAATTCATCAAGAATTGATTTTTTTGCTTTCCGGAGGCTTCGCGTGGATCTATTTTCCGTCACCCGCCGACACTTTTAAAGACTTTATAAATAAATAGTAAAACGATTATTATTATGATTAAAACCCCGATATTAAATATTTTATCAAGGGAGCTTTCTTTCTCAGGCTCTGCACGGCTTTTAATAGTCAATAACGACTTGTTAACCGCGTCCAGTGCTGCACTCTTCTTAAATTTTACATCGTCACTGTCACCGGGAACGACACTTAAAACACCGCTTTTAATGACCTGTTTTAAGTCCTTTATGACTTCTTTATCCGGGGAAAAATCCTTCTGGATAGTACCGCACCCGATTGATAAAAAAATACAGATCAATATAACCACATAAGCCACACCGAGAAAAGCCCCGATAAGAGCTTTAATGTTTCTCTTTATAAATGACAACACTCTTCCCCCCTGAATTTTTAAGCAGCATAAAGGCAAGCAACGCCCCGCCGATTAAATATATTTTATCAATACCCGGCTTTATAATTTCGTTGTAAAACTCTTTAGCCTCTGCATTCAATTTCTGTCCGGCTTTTTTCGAAGCTATAAACGGATTATTAAGAGATATATATAAAGATGCCATTAAAGCAGGCTTTTTAAATACTTCATACCAGATCAAAATATTATTTACAATCGGAGCAACGGGGATAATTGCAATTTCATAATCAGCAGCATCAATTGACTTTTCAGGTAAAAAAATTCCCCCGTGTTTTTTTAAGACCTCGATACCTTCCAGCCCCTCTTCTCTTAAATCAAAATGAATATGTCTGTTAAAGCTGGATAGATAAACAGTATTAGCATAAGCCCTCAACTCATTAAAAAGCCATACATTCATGTACAGAGGATAGACCGTGATATCAATAGCTTTCCCGCCTGAGTGATTCGCGTTCCTTTTTGTCCGGTCTTGTGAGGTTACGATAATATCAGTGACATTCTCGTAAAAATATGATTTTTTTTTTGCATCATTGAATATGTCGGCCAGTAAGGTATATAAACCATGACCGGCATCATTTAAGCGAGACCCGTTTTTAAAATTCGGAGTCTGGAAGATGAAAAAATCTTTATCATACTTTATTGACATTTTCTATTAACCACTTCGCCGGGTCTGTGTGTTTGTTGTTTATCATAACTTCAAAGTGTAAATGCTCCCCCATGGAAAAGCCATAATTTCCAATAGTGCCGACCTTCCCCCCTTCAAGTATTATGTCGCCTACGGAGAGACCTTTTAACGGGGCTATATGCTTAAATACGAAAGTTACATCAGGATTATCGGAGCTGTGAGCGATAACATACGGAGTCCAGGCACGCCCCAGAGGGACAGTATTATCAATTTCAAACTTACCCCTGACAAGCTTAAATCTGCAAGGGTATTCACTGTCAACGTCAAGGATTCTATCGACTGTCATATCGCACGGAGCAATAGCCGTTTTATTTTTACCTGTGAAATCAATTCCATAATGAAAAACAGGTTTTCTCCCCGGCAGTGTTCGCATCCCGTACGGGGAAGTTATTTTTTTGTTGTCAACCGGATATCTCATATCTCATCAACCTTTATTTCTTCGGCTTCCAGTGCTGCCAGTTCATCAAGTTTATATTGTATTGCCTGAGCGCATAGATCAGGGATAGATTTTAAAACTCTGAATCTCTCAATATTTTGAGGTGAATATATATCCGATTCACGGAGAACCAGAAAGTCACCATTTGCAAGCTGTAAGACAAAACAGGTTATATCCGTTTTATCTTCGGTTAATTCAATATCAATTATTGTTGTATCGTAAAATAGAATATTCATTTAAACCACCCTTTGGAAAATAAAAGAAAAGGGGGCTACACTTGAATTTCTTCCTCTACAATACCATGTCCCAGAAAGAGCCACCCCATTATCATACTGAAAATTATATTCATATATATTATCTGTTGAATACTTTACTATAAAACTTTGATTTCTTGCTACATCGCCATTCATCATGTTAGCAATATCTCTAGCTGAAATAATAGAGCCGATAGGGAAATTTATATTAGAATTGACTGAACCAGTATAAACTTTATTTTCTTTTAAAAACCCTGCTGCAACTGCTGACGCATCTTTTAAAAAGCCCTCAGTTTCTGCAGATGCTTCTTTCAGAAAGCCGAGAGCAATTAAAGCAGCTTCATCTAAACCGGCAGAGGATTTAAAAAAAAAACCGGATAGATTGAAGTTGAATATATATTGCAGTTTGCAGAAATCCTTTGCATTCATCAAATTTACAGTACCGGAAGCAGTGACAAGAAAATAAATTGAAACATCACTGGAGACAATCCCCTTTGCTGTCTTGATTGCTGCAAGGTCAAGAGCAATAGACTTTTTTGCGTAATCCTGAGAGAGGTTTAAATTCTCCCCCTCTGCCGTGTCCTGATAGAATGATTCTGAGAGTTTGAAAAGTCCCGCGCTTATAAAGTCAGCTTCTGCGAGATTCTCATCACATGAAGTAAAAGCATTAAAAACAGTGTCCGCACCTATCCAAGCAGAGATTTTAATATCTCCCTTAAATCTGCTTATAACCTGATTAATGTAATCAGATTCAACCACCGTCAAGAAATTGTTTAATGATACTTCAAGCCCTGTTAGTTCAGTGACTTTCAATCTGCAAGCCATAACCTTTTTCGGGATATTCGCAAAATTATTTTTGCCGGATAGATTAAAGTCTAAACCCTGCATATTAAAATTAAATCCCGTTAATGTCTTAAAGTTCTGAAAGTCCTGAATTATAACAGCCACTTGACCCGCCCCAAATTTTTATTTATTTATACAAGCAGCTCAAAAACCAGAACCGCTACAATATCCGAGCTGTGCGAATTATTAAATTCATAATTATACTTTGCGCCCGGCTCCCCGAGTTTTACCTTTTCGGGGAAAAGGTCTGTTAAAAGCTCAACCCCGATATTATCAAAAACCTTTTCACTTGTTGTACTGTTAAGCATTGTCATGTTTAATTTTCCCCTTAAACTTGACAGATCTGTGAGACAAACAACCTCACCTATTACGGGGTTTTTTCCCCTGATAAGCTGGTCAAGATCAAAAGTTCCAGCCAAGCCGGTTGAACCGGCTGGAACGGTAATTGAAACTTGTGAATATTTCTTACCCATAATTTAAACCCTATATCCCTTAAATTATGCTATCTGCTGGGGCTTGTAAAGAATCCCTTTCATTACAACAACCAGCTCCGCATTTGCTTCAAGGATTGGAAGATTCACATTGAAATCAAAGTTTTCATCTTCTATCCATTCTCCGCCATCTATAAAAAGAGGCTGGAACGCTCTTACCGGCTGGGGCTGTGATGTACTTGTCGCCACCGTTACCGCTGAGTCAAAAAACTCTGCAAGGGAACCGCCCGCGATCTCTCTATCTGCAATAGATAGCTGAAAGTTACCGAGAGTGAGCTTCGAAAGGATTGCCGGGGTAACTGCTGCACCTGTTGAAAGCTTGTAAATAAATCCGACTTTCTGAACGTTGAAAATCTGATCTACCGGGAAGCGGGGACCCTGATTTTTCCAGTTTGTTTTACTACCTTTTGAGCCGAATTTCCCATCCATTTCAAGAAACGCTTTTGCATCTACAACGGGGGTTGACGCATTACCGTCAATGGTATAATAAAAGGATTTTCCTATCCCGTCCATCAACTTTGAATCACCTTTTTTATTTGTTACTTTTCTTAACATTTGAATAACTCCGAATTTTTTATTTTAAAGTTTTAAGGTATTAAAACCTTGTTACATCAGTTTCAACCGCTGCACGGTTTACACCATTTCCCGCCGGGGGAATATATGAAGCCTGCTTTGTCTGTCCGTTTGGCATCTTAACCGGAACAGATACACCGCTTACCGCATTCATAGAACCGGAACCGCCGAGCGCGTTAATGTATGTAATCAGAGTCGCTTTTTTCTTCGGGTCAGTCTCTTTCCCTGCAATCTCTGTTAATATGTCGCGAATCATCGCCACACCACCGACCGCCATACCACCGACCGCCAGAAACTCCGCGACCTTCTTATCTTTTACAAGAAGACTTGCCAGAACCGCCGGAGCTACCATTGTCAAAAGGTTTGACAGATATTTATTGCTGATTCTTCCAGCAAGTAAAAACTGGACAATAACCGGAGCAAATGCGCCGACTGCCTTGTCTTTATCTGCAAAATTTTTAACGCTACCCATTAAATCTAATTTTTTAGCCATCGTTTATTTCCTCTTCTTTTTATTGCTTAATAACAAAACCCCGGCAGTTAAACCGCCGATAATTAACAGCGGATTCATACCGGAGTTTTTCTTATTATCGTTTTCAATTTCAATTTCAATTTCATCATTGTATATTGTTTCTTTCTCTTCAGGCGGTAAAACCGGAGTAATAGGCTGCACCTGATAAATATTTGCCTCTGCGCTCTGTGTTGTTTTATAATTATAAATTATACCGATAAGACTATCAGTTCTAAATTTATATATTGCCTGTAAAATCTGAAGAACTCCATTTCTACTGAAAGCCGTTTCGCCCTGGTCTGTCTTTGTCTTCATAATCTCAGTTATGAAACTTTCTGAATTTTCCGGGGTTACTGAATACCCTCTTAAGATTGATTCTTTCAGGTATGATAATATTATATGCTGCGCGTACCACCATGATACAACCGTGACGCCGTTTCTCTTAAGTAAATACTGAACATGGCTTGTAAGCGCGAACAGAACCGCCATTGACGCCGTTTTTGTTTTTCCGTCTGACAGTCCGAAAGTAAGAACTTTACTAACTGCAAGTTTCGAATTAAAATCCGGGTCATTATTTGAAAACCAGTTTCTGAGACTGGTAATATCTATATATTTTCTATCAATTGTCATAATCTTAATACCATCCCAGAAACGCGAAATACTGATTAATCATTGCCTTAATATCATCAACAACCGCCATTCCCTGCTCTGGGATATCCCCGGCGTATAACTCATAATAAGCCTTTGCCGTTTCTATTACTGCCATAGTGGAAATATAAACATTCTTTCCGCTTGAATACATATCCCCAACAAGAGGCGCATCTTCTGCCAGCTTATCCAGTGCCGACAATAAAGGAGCGGAAGCATCGACAAAGGCTTTTATTCCTGTGTCTGCGTAAACGTCAGATACTGTCTCTTTTATGTCGCTGTATTGTTCCTGTACGCTCTGCGCTGCATCGACTGTCAACTCTACGGCGTTTTGAACCATGTCCATAATCTCTGACTGATAAGCAGCGGACGCCACATCCTGAACAGTTTCAACTGCATTCTGTGCAACATCAACAGCACTCTGGACGGCGCCAGTAACAGCAGAAACAGCATTTGTAATAATTCGCGGGGGACTCCAACCCCAGCCGACAACATCACTTTGTTTCATCTTTAACAGTGACCTTTTTCCCTATGTGATAAAGTCGAGGAAGCTTTAATGCAAATTTCAAACTCAAAGAGATTTGAGAAAAAAACTTTACAGTGACGGAAAAAGTCAGCAGTATGTATCTTATGACAATTTCTTTTATTGTCTCTGTTTTGTTTTCGCTCATCCTTAACCCCTTTTAAATTTTGCAATTTCTTCATCAGGAAACCTTTCCCCCAGCTTTAAAAAATCATAACTATTATCATAGTCTATGAATTTTGAACCGTCCCACACTCTACAAAAAACATGATAACGGTTTACATCTGTTCTTAAGTACACCACTTCAAAATCAATTTCATTCTGCATTAAGTAGATCATTGTGACTTTTGTTTTTTCGCCACAATCCCCACCATATCTGATTATGTCGCTTGGGTCTCTGGAAACATCTTCGAAAACCTGCTCTTTAAATATGACTCCCTGCGACATAAAATTAAAAAAGTCTGTTAAGCTCTTTTCGATCAAAAAGGCGGGGAGCTTTTGAAAACCCGCAAAGAAAAACAGCTGATCTGTATAATGCTGAAAACTGAACATAGACTTTATCTGTACTTTTTAATCATTGTTTCTTTTTTCTTTTTGTCCGAATCAATTTCATTACAGCGTTTATTCCAGTCTTTTAAACGCTCTTCAAACTTTTTCCATGATTCAAGGCTTGCGCTTGCCTTTGGTTTTTTTGGTCTTTTAGGTTTTTTAATAGCCATTACTTACCCGCCTTTTTTATAATCATAATCAAAGGAATTGAGAGAATGACAAGTTTAACCGGAACAAAACCGAATATCTTATATTCGTAAAGTGCTTTAACTGCGTCCGGTAAAACTCCCTGCTCTTTAAATTCCTTAACTAATTCTTTTTCGTCTAAAAACAAACTCATTCTTTGACCTGTTGTATTTTTGATACATGTATCAATTATACAACAATTTGTCAACAAAAAAACCGCCTTTTTAGGGGCGGTTTTAAAAAAAGTTGTATTTTATTAAATTATAAAATAATTAGTTAATTTACTTCTTTTCGAGTGTGTAAGTTTTTTCCGCTGGATAATCCATCCACCAGAGGTAGGAAAAAATATGAATTATATTAAATTCACTCTTTTGTAAATTGGTCTGAAAGTCTTTATACTCATCTTTCTGAAGTTTGACCTCTGTTGACATCCACAAAGGCTTACTGTCAGTGTGAGCATATGGAGTCACGCCTTTAAGCTCCCCATCAATAAAAATTTTAGCTTCGCCGGGGACACTCTGAATTTTTACAGTGCTTGAACAACCGACCGCAAAGATTAAAAGACTTAATACAACCGCGAACATCTTAAATTTTTTCATGTGCATAACCTCTCTTTTATTTGATATAAAAATTAATTTATATGCTCTTTTTTGTCAATGTAAAATCTTTTTCTGCTTCTTAATATAGGCATAAGCTTTTAAGGCTATCCGGCCTATGACTTCAATATTTTTTTTCCGTTCCTGCTGCTTCCATTTTTTTATATTGTTAAGGTCACGACCTAGAATAAAACCAAACACAGCAGACACCATACAGACCAATAAAAATAATAAATTAAACATCACTCCCCGCCTGCATGAAATCAAACTCCATGCTCTTAATGTCTTTAGAGTCTATATTACTTTTAATTTTCTTAAGTAATACCCGGCTTAATTTATGCAGTGCTTCAGCTTCTTTTTTTATTGCTTCAGCTGCTCCCGGATTCATTTTTAAAAGTCCAAAGGACTCCATCATATTTTTCTGAGTGCTTAAAAAATCGTTTTTAACTGACATATTAGTTCCCCCATTGTTCTGCCATTGCTTTAGATATACCAGGCGGGAAGAGACTTCTTTCTTTCCCTTTCCCTTTCCCTAATTTACCGAATTTAGAATATTTACTTAATCCCGATTTTGTTTTTTTAGAATTATAAAATAGATATTCCGGTATAACTTCTGAAGAGGGAAATAACCCCCCCTCCGGAAACCAGTTTAAAAACGGTAAATTTTTAAGCCATAAACAAGTCTTCTTTGAATAATTATCTCCGAAAAAATAAGGCTGTATAATTTGATCAGGTTTTTTAAATTTTGTACTCAGAACACCGACCGGATTTTCAATTGCAATTTTAGGGATATTACAATCCCATAATTTTTTTACAAAAGAAATAGCTTCTTTTTGCTGTTCTATTTTGTTTTTAAAATGTGCTGCCCCTGAAACTGCTAAATGAGTACACGGAGGAAACGCGATCATCATATCCCATTTATCATTTATTATATCCATGACATCGCCCTGGTAATGTAAACCAGGCTTTTCTGTTGGTAATAAATCACATGATAAAACATAATGACCAAGTTTTTTAAATTCATCTCTGACGGCTCCGGAATATTCACATGCAACCAGTATCCGCATCAAGCCCCCCTCTGAACGTCAATGTCTTTTGTCAGTGTGTTATATATTTCTCTAATCTCCGCGGGCGTCTTTACAGCTTTATTTTCAACGTGTAAAGCACTGTCATTTTTTAACATTCCTTCCCCTTCAACGTCTATAAAATCTATACCGTCAAATTTTGAGACAGTAAACTGAAAAGGAATTTCATCAATCCGCTTTTTCTCTACGCCTTTTTTTATTAAATATACTTGTATCGCTATTTCAAATTCTTTAACAGTCCCTATAAAACAGATCATTATTTTTTATCCTCCGGTTTTTTATATAATTCGACGTCTTGAATATCCGCGCCGTTGTATTGGTTTCCCCTGAAAAGTTGATTTTTAACGCCGTCCGACAGTACCCGGAAGCTCTTGACGACATCAGAGTCGTCAAGCTCCGGGAATCGGAAGGTTTTAACAGCTTCATAGCTCCAGAAATGTGTTAGTTCCCGTTTATGTTTAAGCAAGTGTGCTTCTTCTATAACAAGGGAGAAGAAGCACCGATCTCGACAATCCCCGCAAAATCCATCGTAACCGCTCGGACAGTCGACAGGGCTTGTTTGCACTTCCCCGACAACCCCCCGAGTCCTTCCACTGGAATATCCTCTGGATGCTCTAAACGCTTTTTTGTTGTGTTTGATAAGTGAATATAAACCGATTATTTTTTTAAGTTCTTCATCGGTAAGAGCTGCTCCGGCCTTCGCTTTTTGATAAATTGCCTTAACCCCGTTGAAACCTTTGGCCACATATTTAAAAATGTAATAGCTTGCCCGTGTACTGTAGCAAGCCTCTACACTGGTTATATGTTTCCATTTGCTGTTAATACGGTCTTTTAATTCAGGGTCTGCAATCTCTGCGAATGGCTTTGTCTTTTTTGTGTATTTGTTATATCTTCTACGCATAACAAATTTAACGGGGTTTTTGAGAGTGATTAAAATGTGAGCATGTGCAACGCCTTTTTTCGTTGCTTCAAGCGTAACAATATAATCGGTCATCTCGATATAACTGTCACGCCTGAGAGCATCAAAAAAATATTTTGAATCTTTCCCGAATTGCTCCCAGCTCTCAAAAGTGTCGGGATAAGTCAAGACAACATGAATTAAATTTGACATTGAGTTCTCAGTGTCAATATTTGTTTTAGCTTCAAGCATCTTTTCAATCTTCCAGACTCGACCAGATACCCGGCTATCATGTGCAACATTACCCCGGCGCGGAGCAAGCCCGACAAATTCATTATTAAATTCTATGTAAAACTCCTTTTTGTAATGGAGATCAAAGAAATTAATGACTTCATAATCGAGATAATTTGTTGCTTTTTTTGCTTGACTTCTATCGCTCAATTCGGTAGTTTCCTTTTAATTGAATACAACAAACCCGCCCCAAATAACGGGTTTTGTTTTCGGTAATTATTAAGAAATGACATTTTAAAACGGGATATTCTCCCGCTTTTTTTTTATTTTGGTAATTTACTTACGATGTCAGTCCATTTGATTTTACATTCTTCTCTCGTACCGGAGATAAAAACCTGCTGAACTATCCCCTCTAGTTGAATTGTAAAAAATGAACCAGTGTTGTCTTTTTTGTCTGTGATTGCAGACATAAAAATGATTTTAGCGGGATTGAAAACCCCATTTTCAGTGACTATAAGATTTGACATTTGAGACCTCTTTTTATTTTTTTTATTTTAACCTCTCGGAAGAGTGGTTAATCTTTTTTATTTTGCCGGGAGAGTTTTACTACCTCCCCCGGCAAGTTTGCCCTTTTCCCACTGTACACGCCCCCCAGCCTGCACAGTGATAAAGGGGCAAGCCCTTTATTTTATTTCCTGAAGGTAATTATGAATGCTACGGATTTTTGCGTCACAGTTTAAATAAATTTCATCATTTCCAGGATTAAGAGTTGAGCAGGCTTTCAGCTCATCAATTACGACCTGTAATGATTTTTCTATTTTTTCGATCTGCTTGATAACGTCGGAGGTGTTTGACATGGTAAACTCCTTTTAATATTAAAATTAATTTGCTTAATATTTAATAGAAAAAAGCTATTAGAATAAGATATATTATGTCTCCGCTGTATTAGTTAAGACACAGAGCAGGATCAAAATAAAGAAGTGAAACAGTGTAGACAGCTATCCCCTCACCACGGCCGGTGAATCCGAGTTTTTCAGTAGTTTTACCTTTAATACCGATAGCAGCCGGTAAGAGTAAGCCATCCATTGCATCAGATATACTCTTTTTCATTTCAGTTATGTACGGGGAGATTTTAGGATTATCACATATTACAACTGAATCGGTATTTATAACAGAAAAACCGTTGTTTATAAGTTTTTTATGAACCTCTTTTAAAAGCATCAGACTGCTGATATCTTTATATGCAGGATCGGTGTCGGGAAATAATTGTCCGATATCACCGATATTGGCAGGACTTAAAAAAGAATCTATAATTGAATGAACTAGAACATCCGCATCGGAGTGCCCCTGGAGACCCAGATGATGATCGATTTTTACTCCACCCAGAATAAGATCACGTCCATGAACCAGTGCATGAACATCAAATCCGTTTCCTATCCTGTAGTTTATCATAGAGAATTAGAGATTAAACACATCAGAAAGAGAGCTTAACTTTAATACGTTGAGAACTTTAGAACTTACTTTCTCAATAATAAGTTCCTTTTCTTTTTTCTTTTGAAGCTTTAAAAGACTTATGAGAACTCCAACACCCGAAGAGTCAATATAATCAACTTCTGAAAGATCAATTTCAATATCTTTATCGGTATTCTGACCAATCTCAAAAAGTTTCTGTTTAAAAGTTTTTATAGACATCATTTCAATGTCTCCGTGAACTTTCAAAAAAACAGAGTTATCACGTTCCTGAACATCTATTTCCATAATTTCATCCAATTAATACGATATCTGATTTATAGTAACAATAATAAGCAATAAGTCAAATTAATTTTTAATCCGTTTTATTAAAAATCAATGGCAGCAGTTTATTTTCAGGCGTATGCGGAGCATAAGCCCCCCATAAAATAATTTGCTACCAAAATCAATGAGAAAAATCTATATCTATCAAAATCATTCTGGGATAAACTTTACCAAGATATTCGTTGTTTTCAAGTTTAAAAATCATATCCAGATTTTTTTTTGTTTTATAGAATATACTCATTTTTTCGAACATATTCCATCCTATCGCCTGAATATTTCCGTTTAACTGATACTTGCCATGAGCTCCTGAGCTTCCGAAAGTATTAAAACTCTCAATTTTAACATTTTTTACAGCGAAAACAGGTTCTTCATTACTTTTCCCGAAAGGTTCAAGTATAAATATACTCTTTATAAAATTTGAGCTGATATCATTTATTTCGATAACAGAGTCCACATGAATTGTCATTTCAGGAATAAAATCATCTGAAATGGCGTTATTTATTACGGAGGCTATCTGGTTAATTCTGCCAATTTCAGCGGTAAAACCGAATGCCTGGGCATGTCCCCCTACTCTTTCAAACAAATGAGAAGCGCCGGCAGTATACTTGAAAAAATCGAAATTCCCGGAACTCCTGGCCGAACCTTTCACTATTCCGTTTTTGTCAGAACCGGTAGCAATTATAACCGGTTTTTTTATATCATCGGCAATACGGTTTGCAATCAACCCGGCTAGACCATCAATAATCTCTTCATGCATATAGAAAAAAATATTATCATTAATTATCGCCCTGGAATAATCCTCACTGATCTTTTCAATGATATCATTAACCATTTTTTTTCTATCTTCATTTATCTTCTGTATTGAATTAACTATCTCAGCGGTCCTGTCTGCACTATCTTCAAGGAAAAAATCAACAGTCATACCGGATTCACCCATACGGCCCGGAGCATTTAAAAGCGGAGCGATGTTCCAGCTGATATATTTAGAAGTCGCCTTATTTTTCCCTGTTAATGATAAAATCCCCCTGTGGCCCCTGCCGTTATTTATCATGGAAAGGCCATACTTTACCAGCTGTCTGTTCTCGCCATGAAGGGGCATAATATCTGCAATGGTACCGATGGTAACAAGTACAACATACTCCTGAAGTACTGCCATGATTTTCGATGAACTTCTGAGCTGAAGTTCTATAAATAATTTTAAATAAAGTTTAAACTCACTTTTAGAATTA
Organism: Spirochaetae bacterium HGW-Spirochaetae-5; assembly: GCA_002839285.1. GTDB lineage: Bacteria > Spirochaetota > UBA4802 > UBA4802 > UBA5550 > WRGT01. The sequence goes on from PGXT01000001.1 coordinate 29,758, forward strand.
TACGCATTTATTCTGAATTCCCTAGAAAGAATATCCAGCATGGTTTTGTTATTTTCAAAATTTTTATCAGAAACAGATTCCGCAATTTTTTTAAAATCTGTTATAACTATTCCATTATGCATAGATTTAATTATTGACGCAAGGGTAAGACTCTCGCTGTTAAGCAGAACAATATAATCAGCTAAGATAAACCTTCTTTATAAACCAGTATAAAATACCGGTTAAAACCGGAAGTGTAACTATATAAAAAAGCCTGCACAAATTTAAAAGCAACCCCGACCCCTGCAAGTTCTTTAAAGGGATAGAGACATTTATGCTGCTTAGGATTTATAATTATTGCATCGGGTAGAATTGTATCAGGTTCATGATGATCTGTTACTATAAAATCGATCCCGTTTTCTCTGCCGTAATTTATCTCTTCAGTATCCCGGATTCCTGAATCCACTGTTATAACAAGGGTTATTTTTTCCTTTATAAACTCATCTATTATGTCACATGTAAGGCCGTAACTCTCTTTTGCTTTAGGATAACGGATAAGGGGAATACATCCCGCCTTACAAAGAACACTGTGTATTAATGTTAAAGATGTTATACCATCGAGATCGGAATCTCCGAAGACTGCTACTTTTTCTGCAGTCAGAATTGCTGTTTTTAATCTGCCGATACCTTCATAAATACCATGTAATAAAAACGGGCTGTGGAGACTATTAAGTTCAGGGAAAATAAAATCCAGTATCTCCTCTTCCTGAGTCATCCCTCTGGATTGAAGAATCGAAATAATAATTTTATCAATACCCGTACTGGCAGATATGGAAGCAATCTTATGCAGATCCGGATCCGGTATAATCCATTCAGGTTTCATTATCTGCTTCTATCCTGAACCTTTTCAGATGCTTTTTTTGCAAGAAACACGGCTTTATCATTTGAACTTTTAACTATATGTTCTACTTTGAATTTCTGAATTTTCATTATAAGAGATGAAGCCTCTTTGATAAATTTTAAAATATCGGAATCTTTTGTTTTAAACTCAGAAACAAGCTGCCTTACTATAGCTTCAGAATCAGTTCTTATTTTAAGTTCACTTACCTGAAAGTATAATGCAAGTTTAAGTGCTCTTAGAAATGAAATATGCTCTGCTGATGGACCTGTTCTTTTACCTATATAATCTGATACTTTGCCGACCTGGCGGTCCTCCTGATCGAAAATAATAATACCTATTCCGGCATGTCCGGGATTACCATTTGAAACAGCTCCAACATTCATGGTGAGAGGTGTATTAACCGGTATAGCAGCAAGCTCGGCACCATTTAAAATCTCTTTAATATAGATCTGATCTGGACTTGAGCTATTAGCGCTATTTTCAGTACTCTTTTTTTTAATGATTACTTTACGTTTCGAAAATGTCTTCTCATGTTTGGATAGGAGCACGCGTGCTTCTTCAATAAGTACTGCAACATCTGCAGCATCACAGTCGGCAAGCTCAGCTATTTTTTCAATATTCTTTCCTTCAGCGATAAGCTGTAATACACGGTCAATGCTTAAAAGCATGTTATTTTACTCTCCAGTTTATGATTCAGTAGATAAAGCGTCCGCAGTTCGTGCAGGTTTCAATACTTCTCCCGGTTGAAGCGGATAATGTTATGGATGACGGAATCTGAAAATTACATCGGCTGCAGATCTCTCCGTTTAGATGTGCTATTGCAACTCCATCTTTAGAACTAATCAGTTTTGAAAACCTTGATCTGATCTGCGGATCAAGCGAAATAAGAAGTTCATTAAATTTATTTTTAAAACTTTCAGATTCTTTCTGGTTATCGGTAATTTTTTTGTTGAGTGCCTCAATGTCTGTCTTTGTCTGTATCTCTGATTCGGATAATTGAGTCTTCAATTCAACCAATTTATCCTCTGAAGTCTCAAGCTTTTCAAGAAGATCTAAAACAACTCCTTCAAGTTTTTCTTTACTTTCATTTAAAACTATCAGTTCATTATTCTGAGCTTCAATTTCTCTTTCAGATTTTAACTGATTCTTTCTCTCTTCAACTTTTTTTATTTTACTGTCGATCTCATCGAGGTCAAGTTCGTTCTTCTTCAAATTCATTTTTAAAGCTTTTATTTCAGACTCTAGTGTTGAAACTTTTAAAGAAATTTCTTTTAATCGGGTATCCCATGTTTTTATAGATTTCCTGCACCTCTCGGTTTCTGAATCGCACTTTAGTACGTTATCCCAGAAATGCTGAAGTTCTACCATTATACTTATTTCATTTTTCATTTTATTTATATACTTTAAATGGATTTTTCTCTACATCTGATATTACAATAGGAACCTTTTCATCATATAAAACATCGCCTGCAGATTCAGCAAGCAACTTTTTAAAAATATATTCTGTCCCGTAATGTCCGGCATCAATAACAGCCGCACCGCTGTCTATTGCATATTTAACATGATGATAACCCACATCACCTGTTATAATACAATCGGGATTATGAATTCCGATTATTTTTTCAATAGATCCGCCGCCGGACCCATTTATTAGTGCAATAGACCGGATTAAGCGATCTTCGTCTCCGGAATAAATAAGATAATCAAGATTAAGCCTTTCCCTGGTAGAAGAGAGAACTTCACTAAACCGTTTATTATTTTCAAGTACCACGAATGAACCGAAACCGGTTGCAATATTATCAACATCTTCAGCTTTAATCAATGGGATGCAATCTTCATAGCCAAGATGATTTGAAAGTGCTTTATACATAATTCTATCAAAATTAGTATGCATAGAATATAACGAGATCTTTGTAGAAATCATTTCGATTACTATTTCAGATCTGGACTCAGATGAAATAATTTTTTTCACTGGTCTGAAAATTAGAGGATGATGACTGATAATTAAATTACATTTTTTTTTCACAGCGTCTTTGACGGTATTTATATCCGCATCTAAGCAGATATAAATACCGCTTAAAATCTCATCATCAAATAATATCTGCACGCCGGTATTATCATAAGTTTCCTGAATATACTCAGGAAACTTATGATTTAGTCTTTTTATTATTTCATTAATTTTCATTTTCTACTCTTTCAGATTATCAGCATTGCATCGCCGTATGAAAAGAAACGGTACTCATTCCTGACGGCCTCTTCATATGCCTGCATAATAAGTTCATACCCTGCAAATGCGGCAACAAGCATAAGCAGGGTCGATTCAGGGGTGTGCAAATTTGTAAATAAAACGTCTACTGATTCCACTTTACGCGGAGGATATATAAATATGTCTGTATTTCCTTCTCCAGGAATATTAAATCCGTTTTTATAAGTACTTTCAAGAACCCGTAACGAAGTTGTTCCTACAGCAACAATCCTTCTCCCCTGCGATCTTGCAGAATTGATTTTTTCCGCTGAAACATTATCAAGTATAAATTTCTCTGAATGCATTTTATGTTTAGAAAGATCATCATCGCGGACCGGACTGAAAGTCCCCCATGATACATGAAGTGTTGTGAATACAAATTCAATTCCCTTCTCTTTTAATGCGGTAAGCATATCTCCGGTAAAATGCAGTCCCGCTGTAGGAGCGGCGACTGCTCCGCTATGTTCGGCATAAATAGTCTGATAACGATCAAGGTCGAACTCGTCACTTTCACGTTTTATGTATGGAGGGAGAGGTACTTCCCCTATTTCAAGCAGTCTCTCTTCTGTAAGTTCTACATTGGTCTCAACTTCTACATATTCCCCGGAACGGCCTGAAACTTTAAAAATCACACCTCTGTCTTTTAATGGAGAAAACTCATCATTGATCTTAAGACGCTTTGTCCGGTTTGATATTAAATACCACCTGGAAGCATCAAGTTTTTCTGTTAAAACTATCTCTAAAGCTCCGCCGGATTTTTTAATGCAGTAAATCCGGGCATTTAAAACTTTTGTATTATTGAAAACAAGAAGGTCATCTGCGTTTAGAAAATCGGTCAGTGATTTAAAGCCGGTATGAGTAAACTCCTTTTTCTTTCTATTGAGAACAAAAAGATTTGACTCATCTCTTTTTTCGACAGGTTTTTGCGCTATTAACCCTTCAGGGAGATTATAATAAAAATCTTTAAGTGTATATTCTTTCTTTAACTCTTTCATCAATTAACAAGATGAATTGAACCTTTTTTCTGTGCAAGAGAATTATTACTTATTTTCTGAAATTTTATGTTCTTATAATAATATTTTAAAATTTCATCATACTTTATCCCTTTCTCACTTCTCCCTTTTGCACCCCATTGACACATCCCTACTCCGTGCCCCCATCCTCTGCCGTTGATCACGAGTTTTTTATCAATCTTTTTAGCTGTAAAATAAGTACTTTTTAATTTCTGAGGAGGGAATAATAACCTATACTGATTCCCGGTAAGATTTATTGTACCGTTATTATGTACTATTTCAACAGAAATCACTCTGTCATTATCCTTTTTAAAGGATATTTTACGAATACTATCGACTCTCTTGTATTTCGCGGAGAGAGCTTTAGCAATTTCATCCATTGTCAGTTCTGTGGTCCAGGTATAGTGAGGAGAATTTTCGCTATACCTGCACTCCACGCTCTCCAGATAAGGGAGATCAGCGCCTGACCAGACATCTTTGTCATCAGAAGTCTTACCGCCGCTTGTAGAGTGGAAATAAGCAATAATCGGCTCATAATTATATGTCATTATTGTTCCGGAGGTTTTTGTCACAGCTTCTATTGAAGAGGGTGTTTCAGAGGCGATCCCTTTATACACCTGAAAATTTGTAGTCGAATCAACATCATACACATTTTTACTACTATTTTTGATTATATGATAATATGAATAAGTCCTCGCAGCAACAGCCTGAGCTTTCAGCGCTTCGATATTCCATGAGGCAGGCATCTCCGATGGTACTACGCTATACAGGTATTCCTCTATGCTCAGAATGTTTACTATATAAATCTTACCCAGTATATTATGCAGTTCAATTTTCCCCCTATAACCGGTATTATTAACATACAGAATATTTTTATCAGACTCAATCAGATATATACTGCTGATTTTCTCCGGATAAAAATTTAAACCTGCACTTTTGGATTCATGAACTATGCGTGAGTTTTTTTTATCAATGACTCTTAAGCCTGAATCAGACCTGATTTTAAAAGAATCGTTCTCGACCTTCACAAGTACCTTGACATAAGCAGCACCTGCCGGAATGTTCATACTCTTACTTCTTAAATATTTTTCAGAAGGGGTACATGAAAAAAAAATTGAGCCGGATAAAATAATCAATAATACAATTTTAAAAATTTTATACATATAAAACCCGGTCTATCCTTTAGGATGAAAATTTTTGTGAATTTTCTGAAGCTGTTTTTTAGCCATATGAGTATATATCTGAGTTGTTGAGATATCCATGTGGCCAAGCAGTTCCTGGACAGAACGGAGATCAGCTCCATTTTCTATCAGGTGCGTTGCAAATGAGTGCCTTAAAGTATGAGGCGTAATATTCTTTTTAATTTCAGTTCTTGTAACATAATTTTTCAACAGACGCCAGACAGACTTTCTATTCAACTGAGACCCTTTTTTACTTACAAATAAAAACTCCGAATCTCTGCTGCCGATTATTGCCGGCCTTGATTCCTTTTTATATTTCAACAAAAGTCTAGCTGCTTCTTTACCTATCGGCACCATTCTCTGCTTATTACCTTTACCAATTACAGTTACGAATAGATTATCAAAATCAACATCTCCGGAATTTAGATCTATTGCTTCTGAAATTCTCAAACCGCTGGAATATAATAACTCAAAAATGGTTTTATCACGAAGCTCATAACTGTCCTCTTCTGATATCGAATTAAACAGCTTATTTAATTCATTAACAGTAAGAAAATCCGGCAAAGTTTTTTCTACATGAGGAGTTTCGATTTTCTCTGTGGGATTTTTAATATTAGTATCAACATTATCTGAAACAAAATTATAAAACTGTCTTATTGCAGCAAGAGATCTTGCCAGAGTTCTTGTTGAGTTTTTTTTATCATTTTTTTCATACTTTAAAAACTGCTGAATATCCTCATGTGTGGCATCAAGGATATCCTTACTTTTATTTGATAGAAATTCACTGAATTTTTTTAAATCATAGGTGTATGAATAAATGGAATTCTGGGACAACCCCTTTTCAACCTGAAGAAACTTTTTAAATCTTTTAATTGCCACTACTTCTTTCACCGGAATACTCCTGGATTAAAATTTACACCCGCAGGACCTGTAATTTTATCTGTTTATATACTAATTCTTTAATAATTACATTTAAATTATCGGTAGAGCTGAATTATGTCTTAATAGAGTTGTTACATTTTATTCTAAAAAGACATAATTTTTTTATTAAAAATCAAATAGCTCCATCTTTTTAGAGATTGGCCGCTTCAGGAGGAGTAAAAATAAGATTTATCACTTATCAGGGGATTTATTATAAACACTTAATAAATTATTTGAAAGAAGATTACGATGATTACTTTTTCTTTTTTCCAGCTTTAATTTTTTTTACAGGTGAATCGTCAATAATTTCACCGTCTTTAAACAGTACTTTTCTATCTGTGTACTCTGCAACATCCGGCTCATGAGTAACCATAATAATTGAGATGCCTGTTTCTTTGTTTAGTCTTGTAAAGAGCTTCATAATTTCTTCGGTATTCTTTGAATCAAGATTACCTGTAGGCTCATCTGCGAGAATAATTGAAGGATCATTAATTAAAGCGCGGGCAATTGCTACGCGCTGCTGCTCTCCTCCTGAGAGTTTATTGGGATGATGATCATATCTGCCGGACAATCCAACCATATCGAGCAGCTCCTTAGCACGCCTATTAAGCTCCTTAGAAGATACTCCCCCCTTATAAAAAAGCGGAAGTTCAACATTTTCCATTGCCGAGGTTCTTGAAAGGAGATTAAAACCCTGAAAAACAAAACCGATTTTACGATTTCTTATCTCTGCCTTCTGATCATTATTAAGCGTAGAGCCGTCAATCCCATCGAGTAGATAAGTACCGGTGGTTGGTGTATCAAGAAATCCCAGAATATTCATAAAAGTGGATTTACCCGACCCTGATGAACCCATAATAGAAACGAATTCACCTTCTGCAAAATTAAAGGTTACCCCTTTAATAGCGCTGACACTAACCTCCTCACTGAGATTATATATTTTAACAAGATCCTTTATCTCTATAATTCTTTTTTTCATAACTCAAACACTGAATTTATTTTTACTGCTTCTTTTCTTTAACCCGGACCAGAATTTCATCATTTTCATCCAGTCCTCCGGTTATTTCGGTATACATATCCCCCTGAAGCCCTGTTTTTACCTCAACGGCCTTGTAGGATTTCCCCTCGATTATTCCGGTTTTTTTCCAGATTATTTTTTTTGTATTATCAGAATCCATATCCGCTTCAGGAGAGACTATTAAAGCCTGATTCAAAACCATCAATACCCCCTTCTTTTCACTCACGACAACTGTAGCTGTTGCTGTCATCCCGGGTCTTAAAAGAAGTTCCGGATTGTCACATGTAACAATGGATTGATAAGTGACAAGTCCTCCTGATTTAACCGGATTGATCCTAACCTGATTTATAGTACCTTCAAATCTTTTATCAGGAAATGCACTTACAGTAAAAACAACCTGCTGGCCGTTTTTAATATAACCAATATCTGATTCGTCAATGCTTATAGTAAGAATCATTTTATTAAGAGTTGGTGCAATTAGAAATAATGGAGAATTTGTACTTACCGGCAAATTCTCCTTTGCATAAACAGTTACAACGGTACCGCTAATGGGAGAATAAACTTTTGAATATTCACGCTCTTTCACTAAAAGATCATAATCCATTTTAGCCTGTTTATATAAAAGCAGAACTGAATTATATTCTATTTCAGAATTTTCCATAGCACGTTTGGAAATAAGATTATCTTTATATAGATTTTTTTTACCTTGAAGATCCTGCTCAGCAGATTTAATTTTAAATTTCGCATTTTCAAGTGAACCCTGTGCTCTGACAATTCTCTGCTCAATATTTAATGAATCAACTCTTAAAAGGATATCGCCTTTTGAAATTTTACTATTAAAATCAACATAAATTTTTTCTACTATTCCATTGGCTTTACTCAAAATGGTCAACGGATCAAGAATATCAAGCTCACCGGTTACTGAAATTGTCTTTTTAACCTCACCCCTGGAAACCTTTTCGAAAACAAGTTCCCCTCCTCCGCTCTTACCGCATCCTCTTATTGAAAAAATAATAATGAGAATAACGATGGCTATTGAAGCTGATATTATAGTTTTTATTCCTGGTTTTTGCATATAGAACTCTCTCCAATACCGATGATACTTGTTAATTTAGCCAGAGTCAATAAATAACTATATTTTGATTCGAGAAAACCGATGTCGGCCTTAATCACGCTTAATTCAGCATCCTGAAGCTCAAGCAGCGTACCACCGCCATTCTCATAACTTCTCTGTGCAAGAAGCAGATGCCTCTGGGCATTCTTTGTAATCAGATTAGATATCTCCATCTGTTTCTTTATCTCTTCAAGACTCTTAAAACTATCGCGTATCTGGTTCTTTGTTTCAATTAATAACTCTTTCTCTTTATACGATATTTTATTATAATCACTGACCACCGAATCAACCCTGGCCGATATACGTCCCCCGGAATAAACCGGTAAAGTGGCTCTAATTGCTCCGTTAAACGCGGGGCTCCATTTCTCAAAATTGAAATTATCTGACATCTGCCCCACCCCGTAGAGTTTTTCACTCTGATAACCGAGACCTAAAAGCATGTCAACCCTGGGGTAATGAGAAGCATTCTCTTCAAAAATTTTCAACCTTGCAGCCCGCTTCTCCAGAGTAACAATTCTTATCAGCGGGCTGTAAACCTCTGCCATCTTATACAGATCATCCAGCTGACAATTAAGTTCCGGTATTGCTTCTACATCCCCGGGATTTATCGATAAAGTCTCAACCTCTTCAAGCCCCATGGACCGGAATAAGCTGAGCTTGGTTTTTCTTTCATTATTTTTTGCTTTTTCAAGCTGAAGCTGAGAATCAGCCATGTCAACTTCAGCTTTACTGACATCGAGTATAGGGCGGGCCCCCTGCTCAAAAAGCTGTTTAGCAAGATCAGACTTCTTTTTAAATTTCTTATGCATCTCCTCTTTGATCCCGAGAGTGTTTCTGGAAAGGAGGTAACTATAATAAGCATTTTTAACTTCAAAAACAATAGTGTTTCTTGTTTTCTGATTTTTTAATTTTGATATATCAATACCTGTTTTGGCATTTTCCTCGATATAATCTTTTTTAGCGTCGTAAAGATTATATACAACGGTAAGTCCAGCAAAAAGACCTATATTGGTATCCTGACCGGGTATCTGGAAATTTGTATTGGCAGTAGTGTCTGTTTTTGCATACTCTACAGTTTTTATTTCGCCATCAATAATAACACTTTTCATAGATTTAGCTATTTTATAATCAGCTACGCTCTTTTTATTATCTTCAATCGACAAGAATAAATCGGGATGATTCTGAAGAGCAATATTTATACACTCATCGAGATTGACAATGCGCTCTGCAGGAAAAGCATTAATTGCGATAAAAATTAACAGAAGTAAAAATATTTGTTTCATGAATTTTTTAAATTCCCTTTGTAGTGACAAAGATTATTTTTTTTAAATAATCAATGTTATAATTTAATATATACTGTATATGTCAAGACAATAAATGCTGATTCCAGCTCACCCGCCCCTCAATTCACACTACGACAAATCTACTAAATACATCGTTATTTTTCAAGCGGTGTTCGTCCAGCAGAGTTTGTTTTTATTTTTTTAACTCAATTAATGCATAAAAATAAAAAAAATAAATATTATTAAAAAAAACATTGACAGTCCCCGCATATAAAATTATCTGTTACCTCGTTGTCTGCTAGCGTAGCTCAATCGGTAGAGCAGCTGATTTGTAATCAGCTTGTTGGGGGTTCAATTCCTCTCGCTAGCTAAAAATGGTAAGGTTCCCGAGCGGCCAAAGGGAACAGACTGTAAATCTGTCGGCGTAGCCTTCGAAGGTTCGAATCCTTCCCTTACCAACGCCGGAAAAGCTCCTGATTATTCAGGAGCTTTTTTTATGCCTTCAGGTTATACTTCTCTGAAATTTAATATTGACATATTGGCAGATAAAGTTTTTATTTAAATCATGAAGAGATTTTATGTTAACAGAAAATGAACTGATCCGTTATAAAAGACAGCTTGAAGTATCAGGCTGGGATAAATCGACGCAGGAAAAACTTAAAAGCGCCTCGGTCTTTGTCGCCGGAGCCGGCGGTCTAGGGAGCCCTGTGTTATATTATCTGGCTGCTGCAGGAGTGGGGCATATAAAAATCTGTGATAGAGATAAAATTGATCTCTCCAATCTCAACAGGCAGATTCTATACAACACAGTAGATACAGACAACTGGAAAGCCGAAACTGCCTCAGCAAAAGTTTCGCAGCTGAACGATGAAATAAAAATTACATATTTCAACTCCGAAGCCGGATGGCCCCTTCTTGATGAAATAAAAGAATGCGGCATTATTGTTGACTGCCTCGATAACTTTGAATCGAGACATATATTAAACCGTATTTCTCTTCAAACAGGCATTCCAATGATTCATGCAGGCGTGTCGGAGTATTACGGACAGATGACATTCCTGCAGCCGGGAGAAACCCCCTGTCTGGCATGCTTCATACCTGAAGATATTAAAAAAGAGACAAAAGGCATAGTCGGTGCAATGGCCGGGATTGTCGGTTCAATGCAGGCTATTGAAGTAATAAAATTTTTAACAGACACTGGTGACATTCTTAAAAACCGGCTCCTGCATATTGACGGAAAATTAATGAATATAACAACTCTAACTATAAAAAGAAATCCCGACTGCAAAGTCTGTTCAAAATAAAAGAGGTACTATATGTTCAAAAAATCAAGAATAATCATGGCAATTACAGTTATACTTCTGATCTTTGCCGCCTATTTCTATTTTAAATATTATTTTACAGAAGAACAGAAAAACATCACTCAGCGTAAACTGGATACAATTACCGGACAGGATCTGGCTGTCACCATATTCGGTGTTGATGGAAGGATTATTAAAAGATGGACCGGCGTAAAAAAAATTACAACATTCAAAGACGAACGTAATTACACTTTTTTCTACACAAAAGACGGCAAATATGTCCAAATCCCGAACTCAGTCTGGTATTTAGCAGAAGAGGAGTAATCCCGTGAATATTCCCGTTACTTCGATACACGGGATTGGACCTGTAAAAGCGGAAATCCTTAAAACTGAAGCCGGTATTGAAACTGTCGAAGATCTGCTTTATTATATACCCCGGAAATATCTTGATAGATCGTTGATTAAACCGATGGTGGACTGCTTCTCCAATGAAGAAGTCACCGTCGGAGGAAAAATCATTTCAGTTAATCTCATACGGCGCAGACAGATATTACTTCAGGTTGATGTTTCTGATGGAACGGATATTGTTTCTGCTGTATTCTTTGGAGCTGCAGGTTTTCTGCAGAAGCTTTTCAACGAAGGGGATTTTATTCTCCTATCGGGCAGGATAAACATCCTCAGAGGTAAGCAGATTGTGCATCCCGATTTTGACTTCATTGATGAAAGCTCTGATATTAAATCTGTTAATACGGGGAGAATAATCCCGCTTTACAGATCAACAAATTCACTTAAAAAAAACGGATTTGATTCACGCGGTTTCAGAAGATTAGTGAAATCAGTTCTGGAACATTACATTTCCCGAATAGAAGAGACCATCCCTGAATCCATACTGAATAAATACGGACTCATACGGATAAGTGATGCTTTAAAAGGGATACATTTCCCCGATACTATTGAGCATGCCGAGCAGTCCAGAATGCGTCTCGCATTCAATGAGATTTACTTTTTCCAATACTACATACTCCTGCTGAAGAAAATTAATAATGCAGTTTTACCATACAGCCGGACTATATCAGCCAAAGCTGCAGAAAAATTCATAAAAACATTAAAATTCAGCCTCACAAATGATCAGCTACGTGCCGTTGACGAGATATCAGCAGATTTAAACTCCCCTTACCCCATGAACAGATTACTCCAGGGGGATGTCGGTTCCGGGAAAACCGTTGTAGCTCTTGCCGGAGCCGTTATAACCATAAGCAGAGGCCGGCAGGCGGCACTGATGGTACCCACAGAGATACTCGCGCAGCAGCACTATGAGACATCCCTGAAGATACTTCCGGAAAATATCAGAACCATTCTCATCACAGGAAGCATGACTCAGAAAGAGAGAAAAACTGCCTACGAAATGATCTCAAGCGGTAATGCAGATCTCGTCATCGGTACCCATGCTTTAATTCAGTCAGCCGTAAATTTTAAACAACTAGGCTACATAATCATTGACGAACAGCACCGGTTCGGCGTAGAGCAGCGCGGAAAACTCCGGACAAAGGGGGAGACTCCCGATCTGCTTGTTATGACAGCAACACCAATCCCGAGATCATTATCGATGACTCTTTACGGTGATCTTGATGTGTCATATATCCGCGAAAAACCGGCAGACAGGCTGCCGGTAAAGACTCTTGCTTTTCCGGTATCAAGGCTTGGCGGTGTTTACAACTCCATGCGTAATTACCTGAAACAGGGCCGTCAGATATTCTATGTTTTGCCGATTATTGAAGAGTCGGAAAAGATTGATCTTAAATCCGCAGTGGAGACATACAATCATCTGAAAGATACAGTATTTACAGATATGTCCGTAGCACTTCTGCATGGTAAAATCCCTCAGAATGAAAAAGATGATATAATGCTCCGGTTTAGAAAGGGTGAAATAAATATTCTTGTGTCCACAACAGTTATTGAAGTGGGAATAGATATACCAAACGCAAATGTAATGGTTATTGAGCATTCCGAGCGATTCGGTCTTGCTCAGCTTCACCAGCTGAGAGGTCGCGTCGGCCGCGGAGAGCATCAGTCATTCTGTATACTTATCCATCCTGAAAAAATTTCGGGAGATGCTGAGGAGAGAATAAAAATTCTTACTGAATCTGATGACGGTTTTATTATTTCAGAGAAAGATCTTCAGCTTCGGGGGAGCGGACAGCTCATCGGAACACGGCAGCACGGTTTCACAGATTTTGAATTTGCCGATCTGGGAACCGATATTGATATTATAATCAATGCAAGAAGAGAAGCGGAAATCGCCATTTCGGAACTTCAGGATATGGAAGAAGAGCTGAATAACATAAGACATAACAGATTCAACAAACAGCTAAAGGGATTACGGCATAAAAGAATCCTGTCGCTTCTGTCATGACATCCGGATATATGAAGATACAGAAAACTTTTTTAAACATAAAAACATTGAAGCACTACATCAATTTACGAAATGTTTAGAGCCTGTCATTTCGAACCCCTGTCAATTTTTCGGGTGAGAAATCTTATTGAACTTTATTGAAGCTGATAAACGCTCTATTACCCCCGCTGCCCTGGGCAACGGGGGCTTATAAAGATTTATGCTTCTATATCTGTTTTATAATCATCACCGGTAGTGCTATTAACTGCAGTTTTCCCGTTTGACATAGGTGGAAGCTCCTCTCCTGCCATTATCTTGACAATATCAGCAGCATCAAGAGTCTCTCTTTCGATCAGGCTCTTAGCCATTGTTTCGAATTTCTCTCTCCCTTCGATAAGCTTTTTTCTTGCTTCATCGAGACAGAATTTTATAATTCTATCTACCTCTTCATCTATTATCTGGGCTGTAGACTCGCTGAAATCACGGTGCTGAGATATCTCCCTTCCGAGGAAAATCTGCTCCTGTTTAGCACCGAATGACATTGGACCTACTTTTTCACTCATACCCCACTCTGTTACCATTTTACGGGCAATATCAGAGGCCCTTGCAATGTCATTGCTTGAACCGGTTGTTACCTCACCGAATTTAAGCTCTTCAGCGAGATGTCCTCCGAAGAGTATCTGGATCTGATTGAGCCAGTGATTTTTAGAATGTATATGCTTCTCTTCAGATGGAAGCTGCATGGTCAAGCCGAGAGCACGGCCCCTGGGAATAATTGTTACTTTATGAATAGGATCGGAACCGGTCATAAGCCCCAGTATTGCATGACCTGATTCATGATAAGCAATTATTACTTTCTCCGAATCGCTTATGAGCATAGATCGTCTTTCAGGCCCCATGAGGACTTTATCCTTGGCCTCTTCCATCTCCTGCATCCCTACTCTCTTCTTGTTCTTTCTTGCCGCAAGCAGAGCCCCTTCGTTCACCAGATTGGCAAGGTCGGCACCGGTAAACCCCGGTGTGCCCCGGGCAATGACTTTAAGATCCACTTCACGTGAAAGAGGTATCTTCTTTGTATGAACAGCAAGAATCTTTTCTCTACCTCTGATATCAGGTATATCAACAACAACCTGTCTGTCGAAACGTCCGGGACGAAGGAGAGCCGGATCGAGTACATCGGGTCTGTTAGTTGCTGCTATAATAATAACACCTTCATTAGCTTCAAATCCATCCATCTCGACAAGGAGCTGATTAAGCGTCTGCTCTCTTTCATCATGTCCGCCGCCGAGTCCAGCACCTCTGAGACGTCCAACAGCATCAATTTCATCTATAAAAATTATACATGGCGCACTCTTCTTACCCTGCTCAAAAAGATCTCTCACACGTGATGCACCAACTCCGACAAACATCTCGACGAAGTCGGAACCGCTTATTGAGAAAAATGGAACACCCGCTTCACCGGCAATGGCTCTTGCAAGAAGAGTCTTACCTGTTCCCGGAGGCCCCACAAGAAGAACACCCGTGGGTATCCTTGCTCCGATTGCTATAAATTTTTTAGGCTCTTTAAGGAAATCAACAATCTCTTTAAGTTCCTCTTTAGCTTCATCAGCACCGGCTACATCCCCGAAGTTAACTTTATTCTTCATATCGGGATTCAGTTTTGCTTTGCTCTTTCCGAAAGCAAGAGCTTTATTACCGGCACCCTGAATCTGTCTGAACATTAAAAACCATATTAAAGCAAAGAAAATGAGCCATGGCAGAAAACTTAAAATACTCTTCAGAATAATTTTATCATCTTCATCTGAACCTTCAACTGCCACTTTACTGTCAAGAAGTGTTTTCATAAGTGCAGGATCGTCGAATGGAATCTGAGTTGTAAAATCATATCCGTCATCATTTCTGCTTACAGCTTTAGTTTCAGAACTCTTATATTTCCCTGAGATTTTCTTCCCATTATCAACTCTTACTTTTGAAATTTCGCTGTTTTTCACTTTTTCAAGAAAAACGCTATAATCTAGAGTAACTTTTTCATTACCGGTTTCGTTCATCTTGAAAATTGCCATAATGATTAGACCTATCAGCAGAAAAAAAGCTATCTGTTTTGTTACCTTGTTCATTCTCTACTCCTGAAATGTATGTATAGATGCTTCACATTCTCAATATAATGATTAAGAATACCGGATAAACCGGGCGGGATCATAAACGGCAGCAGCCTTATACTCCCGGAAAACAACGGACTGGAACATTACGTTATTTTTAAAACTTAACTACAATCAATAATCACTGAAAAAAAATGCAAGTATTCTTTTTGTGTCATCCTTTATGTGGAAGTTACAGGCAATTCTGTTATTATTTGAATTCACTAAGCCGGGAAGGTACGCAGCTACGTGATTATCTGCAACGATAAGCGGTATACTATTTTTAACTCTGATGTCAAGTTTCTTTTCAATCATAATTTCTTTAATTTTCTTTGAACCGGTTTCAATTATAATGCGATCACCGGCACGGCGGTTTCTGATCTCCAGATGCTCAACATCCTGTTCCGGCTGTAAAAATATGACATCATTCCGCTCTTTATTCTGATTGTAAAATTCATTATCGACAATACTTACTTTTAATTCTTTTTTCAGTTCGGGAATTCTGATAAGATTCCCATCTTCAATCGAAAGGGGATATCCCCAGTTCACATTGAAATCCTCACTTTTCGTCATTTCACCTATAATTATAATCTTTTTATTATTAACTGAACTTTTTCTGATTACCAGATTACCCTTTTCGTAGAGAATCATATTTGCGGAATTTATCAGATACCTTCTGTAAATCTCACCAAAGATAGATATATTAACCTTAATCCCATATTCTTCAGAAAGGATCTTCGATATAAAAAACTTTATCTGGGCAAAGTCTTCATGAAAACCTTCTAAACTGATTATAATATCAGAACCGGCTTTATTTACAGCATCAGGATATAATTTACCTGATAATCCCATGATAAGAGACTGATTTTCAATTGCATGTTTTGCAAGATTAACCAGATTCTCTTCAGCCGGAGGAAACCGTTCTGCAATTGACGGGAGAATTACGTTGCGGAGATAATTCCTAAGATAAGTATTATCTTCATTGGAAAGATCCTCTCTCCATTGAAGATTATGATTCTCCAGATAGGAGTAGATTTCATTCTTTTGCGCGAAAAGGACAGGACGGATAATATTATCTGTTACGGGAAGAATCCCCCTTACTCCTGATATGCCGGTACCGGAGAGTATTCTCATCAGCACGGTTTCTGCATTATCGTTGAGATTATGGGCTGTTGCAATTTTATTATAATTCTCACTTTCTGATATCTGCCGGAGAAGAGAGTATCTTTTATCGCGTGCCTGTTCTTCAAAGGAGATACCGCTGATTTTATTCTTATTAAAATCAAACCGTTCGATATAGCAGGGAATAGAAAACTCTTCACTTTTGTTTTTTATAAAAAATTCATCTTTATCGGTTTCAATACCGCGGGTTAAATGATTAAGATGAAATATACCTGTTGAGAACGTGATCTCCTGCTGGAGTTTTTTCATCAAATGGAGCATAAACATGGAATCTTTTCCGGCAGAGAGTGACAGGAGAATTTTATCACCGGAAGTAATCAAGTCATTAGCGATAACAAAATCCCTGAACCGGCTGTAAATGTCATCCATAATTAAGGAATACTGTAAGATTAAATTTTAATTTTATTGAATATTTTTTCTTCAAGAGAATTCATCCTCTTTTCATCTTCCGGGGATTTTTCATGGTCGTAACCGAGGAGATGAAGAGCTCCATGAATAATAAGCCGCTTTATCTCTTCAGCAATGGTCACTTCATATTCAAGAGCCTGCTTTGATGCAGTTTCAAGAGAAATATATATATCACCAAGCTCTTCCATGGGGTTATCTATTATGGGGAACGGGTCATCGCGGTATGCGAAACTTATTACATCTGTGGGTTTATCCTTCCCGCGGTATTCCGAATTTATTGAAGTTATATATTCATCATCAGTTAATATTAGATTTACCGATACATTGTCTGTCTCTGTTTCGATCAAAGTCATTTCTGCTATTGAATAAAACAATTCCTCTTTAAGATCTCTATACGGCAGAGTTATATTTCCTTCAGTAAAAATTTCAATTGAACGCATAATTAAATTCCGCTAAACCCATATTATTGAATATCTCTCATTTCACGGGCTTCCTTTTCAAGATCTTTAATCCGTTCACTGTCAGGATACTCTATTCTTGTATGAAATATTCCGAAGAGCATCCGCAGGAATACGTTCTGCACCACTTTCAGTTCGACCATAGAGAGACCGGAATCATCCAGGTCTCCATCGTTAAGTTTGTTATATATTATTTTACGGACCATCCCTTCAAGTTTCTCCTTTGAAGGATCCTTCAGTGATCTCGATGCAGCTTCAATCGAATCAGCAAGCATTACAATTGCGGACTCTTTACTTTGAGGCTGAGGACCGGGATACTGAAAATCATTACGGTTAACCGGTTCCGATGTATTTCCGCTTGCATTTTCAAGAGCCTGATGATAAAAGAAAGTCATCGTTGATGTACCGTGATGCTCACGGATAAAGTCTATAACAGCCTCGGGGAGACCATGCTTTTTGGCCATTGTCACCCCCTTGTTTACATGTGATATTATAAGCTTCGAATATTCAGTGGGGGACATCCTCTTTGCTCTGATATCTGTAATCCCGTTTTCAATATATATGCCGGGATCGTTAATTTTCCCTATATCATGATAAAACGCCCCAACCCTTGCAAGCATATAATTCGCGTTGATCTCCTTACATGCAGCTTCGGCCAGAGTTGAAACAACAAGCGAATGGTTATAAGTTCCAGGCGCATTAAGAAGCATCTTCTTGAATATATTCGCATTTAAATCCGACAATTCAAGGAGTTTGAATTTTGTTGTAATGTCAAAAAAATGTTCGTAAATGGGGAAAATCCCAAGAGCAAGAATAGAATTAAGAATACCGCTGGCAATTGCAAGTTCTGAATTTGTTAATGCTATTTTCCATGGAGTATTTTCAATCAGCGCAATAGACGTGATGATAACTGCGTTTATCACTCCGAGTATGAGCCCCCCTTTGAAAAAGTCCGAACGTTTATCCACATGAAGATTAATAAATGTCCCCATTACCGCAGAACTGAAGGCAAGATAAACACTCTGGGTATCGATCCCCACGATCATCAGGGCGAAAAAAACAATATAAAGACCGACAAAAAGAGACAGATATATATTGTAAAGTATTGAAATCATCATTGTAATAAATGGAATCGGCATAAGAAGAATATATGAAACTTTCGATGCTCTGGCCATTTCAAAGTTTTCAATGAAAAATGCATATATCATAAAAAACATAATCAGAGAACAGATTACAATTATCCCCTTCCTGTCGGGGAAATAATACAGCTCATATGTGAAAGTAAAAAAGCTGAGAAGAGCTACAAAAATAACCTGAAGAAGTATCAGTCCCATGATAAAATTTATATGAGAAGTTTTAGCATATTTATTTATTATAGCGATTTTCTGAATTACCTCATTGGTAACCGTATCCCCTTCCCGGATTATTGTCTGCCCCTTTTTCAGAAGTCCCGTAACCGGTTTTATCTCTTTAAGCTTTTCGTCAATCCGTCTTAAAGTCTCTTCTGAGTTGAATGCGAGATTCGGTTTAAGATAATTTTTTATTACTGCTGAAACGGCCAGAAGAGTCTCCTGAGGTAAAAATGGCGCCACCGAATAGCATACATTATAAAGACGCTGCTTGACATTTTCAACAGTCTGCAGATCATCAAGAACTGCCGGGACCTCTTCGTCGGCATCGGGTGAATCACCGCTTCGGATTGTTACTGACTTAATGTTAAGTTTAAGCGGATTATCGTATTCAAGATCGAGTACACCTAATCCCTTATAATCATATATATATATTAATATTTTAATTACTGAACTTTTAAGCTGTCTGGGATTATCATAAAGAAGGAGACTTAAAAGAATCTCATCACTGTAATATTGAGAACGCGGCAACCGGCTTTTAAGCATTTCAAGCTGAGCATCAAGGTCGACTATACCGGCTGGTATACTCTCTTCTATTGTTTTTATAAGAGCTGACAAGAGGATGTCGGCAGATTTAATATTATCTTCAAGAACGGATGTATCTTTATCAAATACAAGTTTTTCACCCTGCAGGGCTATTGCTTTCTGAGATTCAGTCTCAATATCCTTTACAAAGTGAATATCACGGGGCACCCGGATATCTGAATCAGCAATATCACCTACATTATATGAATATGTTTTATCCGTTACCTTATAGGCAAGTATGCCTGTGGAGACCAATATCAGCAGAAAGACAAAAACATAGTATAAACGTATTTTTTTATCTTTAAATATTCTGTAAAAATTCTGGAACTCCTTAATTTCGACCGGGCAGAATATCCGCCTCAGCAGAATCATTCAGACAAACCTGATGAGAGCATTTAAACTGTCCTGGAGCAGTATCAAGTGACTCTCCGCCCACAAGACCATATAATAGATTGAGTAATTGAAAAATGCATTTTAATAGCAAATACAACTAATTATAACCGGCTTTCTCGTACGCTTCAACAATTTTTTCAACAATTGGATGTCTTGAAATATCTTCCCGTGAAAAATTTATAAATTCAATTCCATTAATATTCCTGAGTATCTTCTGACTCTGAATAAGACCTGAAAACTGAGGTTTTGCAAGGTCAATCTGCGTAACATCACCGGATATTACAAATTTTGAATTACTGCCGAGTCTTGTCAAAAACATTTTCATCTGAGACATTGTTGTATTCTGAGCTTCATCAAGAATAATATAGGCATTATTCAATGTCCGTCCTCTCATATATGCCAGAGGAGCTATCTCGATGAAACCCTTTTCAATAAGTGATGTAACCCTCTCGGCACCAAGAAGATCAAAAAGAGCATCATATAACGGCCTTAAATAGGGATTTATCTTCTGAATAAGATCCCCCGGGAGAAATCCCAGGTTTTCTCCGGCTTCAACAGCAGGTCTTGTCAGAACTATCCTCTCGACCTTACCTTTAAGAAAGTAATGAATTGCCATTACCACCGCAAGATATGTTTTCCCGGTACCTGCAGGCCCTATTCCGAATGTTACCGGTGAATTATGAATGGCATTCAGATATGAAGCCTGATTTACCGTTCTGGGAACAATGGTTTTTCCTGTATCGGGTATGAATATTTTAAGCCTGTTTATTTCGTCAAGTCTGAATTTATGGCCGGAATTTATCGTAGTGGTAATATAGCGTATTTCGAAGTCATCAAGTTCCTGATTAACATCCTTCTTATCAAGATACTCTGTAAAAGCCTGGAGCACCTCAAGACCCTTGACAGCATCAATTTCAGACTGAATAATTACGGTGTTTCCTCTGGGGATCATTGTAATCCCCAGAATTTTCTCCACCTGTCTGAGATTTTTATCTTTAAAACCGCAGACCCTCCTGTATAAAGAGGAATCTTCAACTTCGAAAACTTCTTTGAACATTATTTTTTTACTATCCTGAGTGAAAGCTCGTTCAGCTGATCATCCGACACATGAGAGGGAGCTTCACTCATCATACACTGGCCCTTCTGTGTTTTAGGGAATGCTATAACTTCTCTGATCGAATTCTTTTTAAGCAGTAGCATCATAACCCTGTCAAGACCCAGCGCCAATCCCCCGTGAGGCGGAGCACCAAACTGAAGCGCGTCGAGAAGAAATGAAAATTTAACTCTCGCTTCCTCTTCAGACATGCCGAGTATGCTGAATAATTTGGACTGTACCGCAGAATCATGTATCCTGATTGAACCGCCCCCGATTTCAGATCCGTTTAGAACTATATCGTAAGCCTGCGCTTTAATTTTACCGGCATTTTCAGGGGTAATATTATTTAGCAGATCCATATGTTCAGGCAGAGGAGCGGTAAAAGGATGATGAACCGCATAATATCTCTTATCCTCTTCGTGATATTCAATAAGAGGAAAATTTTTAACCCAGAGGAAGTTAAGTTTACTATCGTCAATCATATCAAGATCTCTTGCGATTTTCAGTCTCATATTCGCAAGAGTTGTATTTACTATCTGAGCCTTATCTACAGAGAAGAATATTACAGCAGGTTCTTTAAGTTCAAACCTCTCCACTAGTTTACTCTTCTCGTCATCAGTAATGAACTTGGATATTCCGCCTTCGAAATTTCCGTTACTGTATTTAAACATGGGGAAACCTTTGGCTCCGAACTTCTTAACATATTCCGAGTAGTCATCTGTCATTTTCCGTGAGAGTTTCCCGCCATCCTCAACTGCAATACCTTTAATTACACCTTTCGATGAAAGCGCAGAAGAGAATACATTGAAAGTGGAAGAAGCAAATATATCGGAGCAATCTCTGATTTCAAAACCAACCCTGGTATCCGGTGCATCTGTTCCGTACTTGCTCATTGCCTCATCATAGTCGATCACAGGGAACTTATATGAAACATCTTTTCCTGTTACCTCTTTTACAGCCTGTTTGAGAAGGTCTTCAATTATCTCCATGATCATGTCAGGAGTAATAAATGAGAGTTCCATATCTATCTGGGTAAACTCCGGCTGACGGTCATTCCGGAGATCTTCGTCACGGAAACATTTTACTATCTGAAAATAACGGTCGTATCCGGAAATCATAAGTATCTGTTTAAAAAGCTGAGGCGACTGAGGG
This sequence comes from Spirochaetae bacterium HGW-Spirochaetae-5, assembly GCA_002839285.1. Classification (GTDB taxonomy): domain Bacteria; phylum Spirochaetota; class UBA4802; order UBA4802; family UBA5550; genus WRGT01. The sequence goes on from PGXT01000001.1 coordinate 51,867, forward strand.
AGTGCGTAAAACTCCCCCTTATTAATTCTGCTTGGTACAAGAAAGTCTCTCGCACCTTCAGGTGTTGACTTATTTAACATAGGAGTCTCTATCTCAATAAAACGTCTGTCGCTGAGAAATTTCCTGGTGAACTGCATCATCTGATGGCGTTTGATCATCGATTCTTTCATATCTTCACGGCGAAGATCGAGGAATCTGTATTTCAGCCTTACTTCTTCGTTTACAGTATCCCTTATATCTAGAGAGAATGGAGGGACAAGGGATTTGTTTAAAATTAAAATACTGTCGGCAACAATTTCAATCTGCCCGGTGGGAACATTGGGATTGATCGTCTCTTTTGATCTCTCACGGACTTTACCCTTTATCTGCACTACCCATTCACTTCTTACGCTGTCTGCTATTTCAGCATTTTCCTTAGATACTGATGAATCGAATACCGCCTGAATAATACCTGTTACATCACGTATTTCAAGAAATATTATCCCGCCCAGGTCCCTCTTTCTGTCAACCCAGCCTGATATAGAAACGTCACTGCCGGTGTCATTAAGTTTTAACTCACCGCAGTATGATCTGTCATTAAACATGGCTCTCCTCTAAAAAACAAATATATAATTATAACATTTTTGCGCAAATCCTGCTTACGCCTGAATAGACAATGCGGTTTTTTGACCCTTTACCATCTATTATTTGTGCAGCTGAAACTATGCACGGGAATTATTAATAATTTTTTCACGACGGTATTTGTCAAGTCTAAAAATCAGAAGTGTATAAATCTGAGTAATATCAGAATTTTTCCGGAGCTTTATATCTCCCCCAGAATTTTAAATGGGTTAATGAAGTTAAAGTCATAATTCTTTCTATTGCGCGAAACCGAATTAAATAATGAATAATCCGGTATGTCATGAAATAAAACGGAAGAACAATAACTGAGAAAATCATAAATTTAATAAATGCATTATTCATCCAGGACAAGTACGAAAATGTACCGGAATTTGTCACCAGATAGGCTATAGATGCTGATATTATAATTGAGAAAAGATAAAAAAAAGCGAATAGAAATCCGTGAGGAGTTTCAATAGCCTTTTCAGGACAGACGTTCATACAGTGCATACAGCTTTCACATTTCGATGTCCAGAACATTCTCCTGTCAACAACAGTAATGGCCCTGACCGGACACTCCCTTACGCAGCGCATGCATTTTGTGCAGTCTCTTGAAGCAAAATATGACTTAGATAAAAATAATCTGCCAAGCAGGAGATATCCTATGGCAACAGGTGATATCATCGTATCCTGTAAAACATCATACATCGCACGGTAAACCTTCCTGCCGGTAAGTATTCTTTCTGCAAATCGTGTTACCCTTATCTTCTGCTTACTATAAATAAACTCTGTACCGGCAGGCCCGATTGCAGGGTGAAGTGATATCCAGTTTGACGGCAGATCAACAGGAAACAGACCGGCAATTCTGTACCCTTTAAAAAGCAGTATTACTGCGGATATATAATGAAGAACGCCGCTTAAGCCTGGAAGAACAATTTTAAACAACCTGACCCCGGCGCGGGTGTTAAGAACAAAAGCATCAGCTCCATCGGTCGAAGGGAATCTTCTTATGAATTTTCGAGTGATTTCAGGGAAATGAAATCCATGAGTCGGGGAACAGAATCCGACCATTGTACCGGCAGAAGGAGAAATCAGATCCCCGGATTGTATTTTAGAGATATCAATCATCTCTGCCTTAATCCCCAGTCTCTCCGCTGTTTCGCAGATCCAGAACGCGCAATGTTTCGCGTTTCCTGTTCCTGAAAAATAATAAACAATAAGCTGATTATATTTTTTATTCATTACATCGCTTCCTGCATATCAGACTTTCAGGCCCAAAGGCAGACGAAGCCTGTTATTTGATGATAGGCTTTGTCTCTTTACCGGCATCTGCAAATCTACGGTTCATATCTTCACCAAGAGCTATAAGTCCGCTGAGAGGTCTTATTAATACTTCAAAATTTTCAATCTGACCATCATCATTAAATTCAATCAGATCTACCCCTTTCACCGATTTTCCGTTTACCACAGCACTGAACTCAAGAGCCCAGTTTTTTCCGTCAAGAAACTCTCTATGATATTTAAATTCTGTTAAAACTTCAATTACATTACTTAACACAAACATTGCTTCATCTTTTGTTGATTTTGGTTTAAAAACAACAGGGGAATATAGAGTTATTTTGTCAGAGATTAATTCATTAAGAGTTTTAAGATCCTTTTCAAAGACTACCTTATGCCACCGCTCCAGAAGTTCTTTATTCTTTTTATCCATACTATCCTCCGATATAATTCTATTTTCTGGCAGCAATTTATTTCTGAAGGCACAGCGCTCCGCGCTGTGCCTTAAATGGGTGATTACGGGGGCGTAGCCCCCGTAATCACCCATAACCAGCTTATGCGAAGCATAAGCACTCCTGAAAATAATTCGCTACTATACTTCCTTCAGATAAATGGATATATTTTTCCTGTCAATAAATATTATTTTTGTATATTCTAAAGAAAATCAGAGATGATTAAATCCCGGCATTGCCAGGTTACCCTGACGTGTAAAAGTTAGTATAACATCATTTGTAATACGGCTTGCAAATCCAGCCTCACATACGTAGAAATAGAAGAGCCACTTTCTCTGAAACTCAACATCATATCCCATCTCGATCAGGCTGTCTTTAGCTTCAATAAATCTGATACGCCACTCCCGAAGAGTACGGGCATAATGCGGGCCGATATTTATAAGATTTTCGATATGAAATTTTGAATTCTTCTCCATTGCAACGCTAAGTGCCGTAACAGAAGGGAGAACTCCTCCGGGGAAAATATATTTCTGTATCCAGTCAACACGTCTTAGATAATCTTTAAAATGATGATCCGCCGTTGTAATTACCTGGATCACAGCTACACCAGCCGGTTTAAGAAGTTTCTCAAGAGATGCGAAAAAATGTTTAAAGTTTTCATGTCCCACAGCCTCGAGCATCTCAATTGAAATTATCTTATCAAATTCTCCCTCTACATGCCTGTAATCTTTAAGCAGTACTGTAATCTTTTTATCAAGCTTTTCCTTTTTTATAAGTGAAGTTACGTAATCATGCTGCTTCTGCGATAGAGTTATTGTTGTAACTCTGCAGCCGGTTCTCTTCACAGCCTCTACTGCAAATCCACCCCAGCCGGAACCGATTTCCAGCACATGATCCTTCGGTCCGATACCGGCCTGTTTTATTATAGTATGAACTTTATTCAGTTGTGATTTTGTCAGTGTATCACTCTTTTTGTTATATATTCCGCATGAATAGAGAAGCGTCTTATCAAGAAATGTCTGGAAAAAATCGTTTCCCAGATCATAGTGTGCACTGATATTTTTCTTACTGCCGGGAATTGTATTTCTCTTTCTTTTATGCAGTACCCTGTTAAGGAAGAGACCCAGATTATTCGCCACGACATGATTCTCGTTCTCCATCTCAAGCTGCTCGATAAAAAAACGGATCAGTCCCACGGGATCAGGTGAATCCCAATCTCTATCCATAAAGGACTCGCCAAGACCTATATCTCCGCTGATCATTACTCTGGAGAAGAATCTGTAAGTAGTAAGCACAATCTCCGCCCTGTTCTTTGAGTCTTTATTGCCGAAATATTCCACAGTACTATCAGGGTATACCAGCTTAAGATATCCATCTTTAATATTTCTGAATTCGGAGAGCACCGCACTCTTTGCAATCTTCTGAAACCATGTCGGAGGGAGTGTACCGATTGTCATGGGACTGGAGGGATTAGGCTTTGGAACATATGTAAGCTTTCTGAAAAAGAAGAGTTTAAAAGCCTCCTTATATATCCTTGGAACTGTTTTAAGAACTGTTAAAGGATATTTACCAACAGTTTTCATTAATGATTTTTGTGTCAATGGCTGAGCATCTCCGGTCAGACGTGCCAGCATAATCTTTTCATTATCTCTTACAAGAGTAATACGTATCTCAATGTTGTCTGTTGATTTTGAAAACTGAAAAATGTACCCCCCTTCGAGAGTGTTGAATGGAGAGACATGAAACTCTTTCTTCTGTTCAAACTCAATGAATTTTGAATCACCTGACTTCACCGGTTTACTGAGAATATACAGATGCTTTTCACCAAAAGTGTTGTTTACCTCGGCAGCTATCACAGCAATTGAATTGTCTTTCCGGTAACAGTAGTAAAAACTTACCGGATTAAAAACATAATTGATATATCTTGCAGAGGTAACCAGTTCAATTCTTGCAATGCTCTCTTTTATCCCCGACTTCTTAAGAAATCCGCGGATTTTTTCGTTTATGCTCCCTTCACCTCGAAGATAATCCCTGTCTCGAAGCGAGGCGAGATTAAATCTGTTATGACTGAAAAATCTGATATCTCGATGAATCGCATCTAGTTCATCGAGATCGAATGCGTAAAAATAAACAGGATACTTAAGTGTATGAACCGTGGGGCTGCTCCTGTGATGCATCACCTCGCCGGTATAGATTCGGGTATTCATAGATTAACTCCAAATTTCTCAGCAACCTGAAGAGCAGAACGCGCCGCATCTTCATGGAAACCGTATCCGAAATAACTGCCGCAGAAATACGTTCTATTGACTCCGTTCAGCGATGGCAGCTCACTCTGTGTTTTCATAGAATCAAAGGAGTAAGTAGGATGATGATACACCATCTCAGTGATTATTGATTCTTTCTTTATTCTCTTCCCGGTATTCAGCGTGACAAAATAATTATTTTTTGTTTTCAATCTCTGAAGCCTGTTCATATCATAAGTAAGCGAGAGGACTGAACCGCTTCCGGTTGTCTGTTCGCGTATAAAATTCCATGAACCTTTAGCATGTCTGAGCGTCGGCATTACAGACGGGTCGGTATGTAGTATTGTATAATTTTTCTGATAAAACCATGGAGAGAGTAATCTCTTCTCGTCGGGAGAAGGATCTTTAAGCATAGCAAGCGCTTCATCGGCATGAGCGGCTATTATAACATAATCAAAGTCGCGGAAGTTCCCGTCAGAAGATTTTATTGTAACACCGGTTTTTTTTCTTACAACTTCCACTATTGGTGTATTGACAATAACATCTGTTCCAAGAGTTTTTCTTATTGTCTTTACATAGGCGAAACTCCCGCCGATTACGGTTTTCCACTGAGGCTGCCCTGCAACACCAAGGAGTCCGTGATTATTCAGAAATCTGAGAAATGACTCAGCAGGGAAATCCATCATACCTTCATCGGGTGTTGACCAGATTGCAGCCCCCATGGGGATAATATGGTGGGTAATGAAGAATCCCGAAAATTTATTATCCTTCAAATATTGCCCAAGAGTCCTTGTTCCGACACTTTTATGTTCCAGATCTATTTTTGTAATCTTATAAAACCGCAGAATCTCTTTTATCATGCTGCGAAATTCTGAATTTAAAATATTGGATCTCTGTGCAAAGAGTCCGTTAAGACCTCTGCTGGAATACTGCAGACCTGTGTTTTCACAGAAATAACCGAATGACATACTTGTATCTCTAAGACCGGTATTCAGCTCTTTAAAAAGTTTTGTAAGAACAGGATAATTCCTGTGATTCATAACAATAAAACCTGTATCAACAGGGGTCCCCGCATCGGGTCCATCCTTTATAAGAATAGTATTGGTATGTCCTCCGGGATAATCATTTTTTTCGAATACTGTGACGTTATGTTTTTTATTCAGCAGATAAGCCGCCGTTAACCCGGCTACTCCGGAACCGACAACTGCTATTGAATATTTTTTATCTTCCATAGATATTACTCCGGATTTTTATATTAAAAAAACTTTGTTAAAAAATAGACATAAATACCAGCAAAAAAGCCCTGAGCTGTCCCCCATGCCATATCAATTAAAGTTATATAGAGAGTGTAGCCTTTAATAAAAGAGAGATTAGTCATGTCGTATGTAGCATAAAGTACAAAACCTGAAATAGCCCCAACTGTCATTGAAGTAATCAATGTATTATTAAGCTGAAGAGCCATTGATATAAAAAAAACAAGACCAACCGCAATAATAACCTGAACCGTAATACCCGCCTTGAGATTAAATACAATTTTACCATCCTTTATCTCTGCAAGATAGCCCAGGCTGTTAAAATATATTTTATTCGCAACTACTGCAAGCCACAGCAGATCCAGAATAATAAATATAGCCGCAGAAACTAATGAAATCTTTATAAATGCTGCCGAAAAAAAATAGTTCATAACCGACTCCCTGATTTTTAATTATAATATTAATTGAATTAATAACTGTAGACAACTTCACGTCTTTTCCTGCATAGGTTTGAAAAAAATACTTATATTATAAATAAGCTTTTTAAGATTTAAATCAAACACTTCATTAATTAAATTATACATAATATAATAGAAAACAACTAAAATTTTACAAATATAGAGTGTTTTAAAAAAATATTAAATTCTAAAATATCACATTACAAAGATTGACCTCTTTTAAGAGAATAGTTATATTGAGTTATAATTTTTCTTTTATTTAAAGAGGGTAATATGAAAAATCAGATAAATATAAATATTACGAAGTTAATTTTAACAGCCATTTTATCTTTATCCGGCAGCGGTCTCTATTCTGCACAGATTGGCGGTGTTCATTTTCAGGATGTATACCCATCAACTTCAGGCAACTTAAACATCAGAGGATATTCGATACTGAATTATATGATGGTTATAAAAGCCTATGCCGGGGCTTTGTATCTCAAACCATCAGTCAGTTCCGATCAGGCACTATCAGCTGCTCCAAGAATTCTTGAACTTTATTATTTTCATAAAATCTCCGCCGATGATTTCAGAGAATCGACAATAGAGATGATCAAAAAGAATACCGATTCAGCAGGATTCGGAAGAATTGAAAACCAGTTAAACGCCTTCAATGCATTTTACAGAGATGTAGTTCCAGGTGACAGGTACAGAGCGGATTATACTCCTGAAAACGGAACAACTCTCTATCTGAACGGCAGGGCTCTGGGGACAATAAAGAGTGATGAATTCTCAAAAGCATTCTTTTCAATATGGATTGGTAAAAACCCCATAGATAAAAAATTCCGCGACAGACTCCTTGGGAGATAAAAATGAAGGAAATTATTATTGATGCAAAACTCCCTCTTCTTACCAAATTATCTTACGCTCTCCCGGCATTTTCGCTGGCTGTAATCGGGATACCGGTCTATGTATATATGCCGAAATTCTACACCGATGTTATAGGACTTAACATCGCTTATGTCGGAGGAGTTCTTCTTGCCGCGAGAATATTCGATGCGGTTACAGACCCGGCTATCGGACTTTTATCAGACAGAACAGTGAGCCGCTTCGGCAGGAGAAGACCATGGATTGCAATCGGTTCATTTTTTACGGCAGCAGCGGTTATCTTACTTTTCAATCCTTCTGTAACCGGTAATATAAATCTGAACTACCATTTTGCCGTGAGTGTTTTCATGCTCTTTCTCTTCTGGACTATTGTAGTTGTTCCCTATGAATCACTGGGGCCTGAACTTACATTCAACTATAACGATAGAAATTCATTATTCAGTTTCAGAGACGGATTTTTAATAGCCGGTACACTTGCTGCTGCGGCATCCCCGGCTATAGTCAAAGGGATTACGGGAGCAGCTTCATCACCGGAGGATGAACGGTATGTTTTTTTTATTCTCTCAGTAATTTATGCTCCACTGATAATAATATCATGCCTTTGGTGTATTACTGTTTTAAAAGAAAAGAATATATCAGAAAAGAGAGAACATCTCAGCATAATAAAAGGATTAAGCTATACTTTTAAAAACAGACCATTTCTTATACTCCTTGCAGCCTATACTATCAGCGCTATCGGGAACAATCTCCCGGCAACTCTGATTCTTTTTTATGTTCAGTATGTGCTGCATTCCCCTCTGGCCGATCTGTTTCTTCTATTATATTTTATAACCGGTATTTTATTTCTCCCGCTATGGATTAAAGCAGCAGAACGTTTCGGTAAAAAAAATGCCTGGCTTTCGGCCATGGCAATAAACACAGGTGCTTTCACGGGAGTATTCCTTCTTGGTGCTGGAGATACTGTAATGTACGGGATTCTTGTATTTCTCTCCGGAACAGGTTTCGGTGCAACACTGGCGCTCCCTTCGTCGATGCAGGCTGACATCATCGATTACGACGAGCTTATGACCGGCGAAAGACGCGAGGGACAGTATGTGGGGATATGGTCATTTGCAAAAAAGGCTGCCGCCGCATTCGGTGTGGGGATCGGCTTAACAATACTCGGATTATCGGGATATGAACCGAATATTCAGCAAAGCGAGAGTGTAACATTTACCCTGCGCGTGCTTTACGCTCTGGTTCCATGCCTGTGTAATGCCGCCGGATTTATGATAGCGCTTTACTATCCCATTACGGGGGCAGAATTTGAAAAGATCCGCAAATCTATTCAGGAGAAAAAAGGAGTTTAGAAATGGAACATACATTTGAAATAATGTTATTCAATTTTGCCGCTGTAGCAGCAATGATGTTCTGCGGCTGGATTTACAGTCTTGTTAAAAATAATGTAACTATTGCCGACAGTCTCTGGGGACTCGGTTTTGTTCTTACTGCATGGATTACATTTTTCCAGAGTAACGGTTTTCCTGAACGAAAAATGCTGATTACAACTCTTGTCACCCTATGGGGATTAAGACTGTTTATACATATTACAAAACGTAACAGAGGGAAAGGCGAAGACCCGCGATACACAGAGTGGAGAAAAGAGTATGGAGACAGATTCAAGTATGTCAGTTTATTTAAAGTATTTCTGGTACAGGCTCTTTTTCTCTGGATTATATCCCTCTCTCTTCAGATAGGAGAAATATCTGAATCACCGGATTATCTTACAATTTTCGATTTCATCGGGCTTGCTATATGGATTGCAGGATTTTTAATCGAATCGTTTGCAGATTACCAGCTTTCATCCTTTCTGAAAAGACCGGAGAACAGAGGAAAGGTAATGAACAGTAAACTCTGGAGATACAGCAGGCATCCCAATTACTTCGGAGAATCGGCAATGTGGTGGGGAATTTTTATTATAGCGCTTTCAGTACCTTATGGGTACATAACAATTATCAGTCCCATAGTAATTACATATACACTTCTTCGAATAACAGGAGTTACGCTGATGGAGAAAACTATCTTCGGAAACAATCCTGAATACAGAGAGTATGTCGCTACGACCAGTTCATTTATTCCATGGTTCAAAAAGAAAATGGTATGATCCCGCTGCCAACGATATAATATGCGGGGATATTGATTACAAAGTTATTCGTACATGCTGTCGATCTCTTTCGCGAATCTTTCGATGATCTCCTTCTTCTTGACTTTCTGAGAAGGTGTAAGAAGTCCGTTCATCTCTGTAAATCTCTCTGTAAGGATTGTGTACTGCTTTATCTTTTCGTAACTTTCAAGTTCGCAATTGGCAGCATCAATTTCATCATTAATCAGCTCTTGAAGCTGATAATTGGCGATAAAATCCTCCCCGACTTTTATGCATGTACGGAATCCGCCATAATCATCCCATTGAAGCATATCTTTTTTATACTTAACACCCTCCTTATCAAAAAGATCGATAAAATAATTATAATTCGGTACAATCAGCGCTGATATATACCGCCTGTCATCACCGACAATGAGAATCTGATCGATATAACTGCTGGTAGTAAAAAGATCGACAATTTTAAATGGAGAGATATTCTTACCTGAGTCCGTACAGATAATCGATTTTTTACGATCTGATATTTTATAGTAGCCATGTTCGTCAACGGTAACCATATCACCTGTCCTGAACCAGCCATCTTCTGTAAAGAGCTCATCTGTCCACTCAGGCTGATTAAGATACTCTTTGAAGACCCCGGCTCCGGTTATCTCAAGCTCCCCTTCATCAGATACTCTGCTCTGGCTTCCGCAGGCATTTATACCAATATAACCCGGCTTCAATGCTGTTATGGGATTAACAATACAAGCGTTAAAACTTTCAGTAAGTCCATACCCCTCAACAATAGGAACACCGATGGCATAAAAATACTTAAGAAGATCCGCAGAAATTGCCGCAGTTGACGAAAGTGAAAATCTGAATCTGGTGCCGAAAATTGAACGTATCTTAAGAAGAATTTTATCCGCGAGTTTAAATTTCAGACGCAGGACCGGACCAAGCTTTGATACAACATCGAAATCTTTGTGCATATTATAGCAGCCCTTTGCATCTTTTCTATATTCAAGAACTTCGTAACCTACATTCAGTGCCCATGTTAAAATCCTTTTTTTGAAAGCATGCTGATTCATAACATACTGCAGCTGGAGATACATCTTTTCGTATAGTCTCGGAACACAGTTAATCCATGTGGGGTTATACTTTCTCAAATCATTAATGAGAGTCCCGACTTTATCGGCATAGGCAATTGTCGAAGAATGATAGATTGCGGCAAGCTGACATGAACCTCTGTCAAAGATATGAGCAAGGGGGAGAAAGCATAGAGTTACATCATTTTCATCAAGAGCCATTCCGTATCTTTCAAGAAATTCATCAGCCCCCGCCATTCTCGAGCTGCAGTTGAAATGTGTAAGGATAACACCCTTTCCCGGTCCTGTTGTTCCTGAAGTATAAATTATAGTATACCAGTCATCCAGTGTAATAGATTCTTTTCTATTCAGAAAATCGAAATAGTGTTCCTCCTTCCATGAGTTGCCCTTATCAATCAGCTCCTGCATCCCTATGATACGGCTGTCGCTGCTTTTATAATTAATATCTAAAATAACAACCTTTTCAAGCTTGGGGATGTCGTTAAATGAAGCCATGGTTTTATCAAGCAGCTCTTCATTCCCGACAAAGATAAAACGGGACTCTGAATCATTCATTATATAAACGACTTCTTTCGTATTAAGCGTGGGGAAGATAGTTACACTTACACCGCCCGTACAGGCCAGTGCCATATCAGCATGTGTCCAGTATGGAGAACTTTCCGACATGATTGCTACACGGTCACCTTTATTAAGACCAATAGCCATTAATCCGCAGCATATAGATTCTACACGGTCCCTCATTTCAGACCATGTAAAGCGCCCTTTATTATCATTTGAATAGAGTTTCGCATTAAATATCTGAGCATTCCGGGCCGGAAACCTGCTGCATGAATTGTAGAAATGCCATGAAACCGGTTTTAAATCCTCTTTTTCCCAGCGCCACTGTTCAATTCGGGTCATGTTATTTCTCCATTTGTAATTAGGCTATTATTTAAGAACAATGTTCTACAATTCAATAAAAATAAGCTTTTGAACATAAAAAATTACACCTGGTATTTCAAAATCCGGGTATTAACCCTGTTAAGCATACTTTACGGTATTATTACTACGGTTTTAAATAAGTAACAGTAGCTGCTGTAATATTTAGAGCCTTTTTTTCATAAGAACAAAAAAATTGTTTGATATTTATAAAAAAGTATTAAAAATGAAATAACCAGAAAACAGTTAATGAATTATCTCCGCGGATATCGAGCATCGCATACGCACCCCTGGAAATAGTTCGCTACGGAAAACAGGAAACCAATATGATAATAAAAACGCTGGATGACAAAAAATTATCTCTGGAGAATGACGGAAAACTGGAACTTTTTTTCATAGGAACCGGGAGCGCATTTACCAAGAGACAATATCAGACAAATCTTCTTATTGTTAAGGGTAAAGATCATCTTCTCATTGACTGCGGAACAAAGTGTCCTCAGGCTGTATCGGAATTGGGAATACCGGTTACTCAGATAAAGAATTTTCTCATAACCCACTCTCACGCCGATCATATCGGGGGGCTTGAAGAGATATCCCTTCTCGGCAGATATGTAACCAAGAGAAAACCTGTAATGGTTATAAATGAAACTTATCAGCATATCCTCTGGGACATGTCGCTCCGGGGGGGGTGTGAATATAACGAGGAGGAAGCGGGAGACATGCTTACCTTCAAGGATTTCTGGGATGTAATCAGGCCTCAATGGCTGCCCGATTACAACAGGGAGACCTTCGGACTGAAAGTCGGAAATATAGATATCAAAATAATGCGGACTAAACATATCCCCGATTCGTCATTTGACTGGCAGAGTTCATTCTGGAGCTGCGGTGTAATTATAGATGACAGGGTATTTTTTACAAGTGATACCAGGTTTGACCACGATCTCATTGAGTTTTATGAAAACAAATTTAATTTCGAAACTATTTTTCACGACTGCCAGTTTTTCACCGGAGGAGTTCATGCGTCACTGGACGAGATAAATTCATTGTCTCCAGAGATAAAAGCCAAGACATACCTTACTCATTATGGAGACAACTGGGAAGAATTTGATGAAACTGTAAATAAATACGGATTCGCAGGACGGGCAATACAGCAGCAATACTACATTTTTGAATAGAACTGATTATATAGTTTACGAAACGGGGTAAAACCATACCCCGTTTCAGGATTGTTTCATTTTAAAATTATATTACTTGAACAGCAGTTGCACGTTGACCTTTATCGGAATCTTCAATTTGAAAATCCACCTTATCTCCTTCTCTGAGACTTTTAAATCCATCACCTGCAACACCTGTATAATGGACAAAAATATCCCCTCCATCATCCTTTGAAATGAAACCAAAACCTTTCTTCTCGTTAAACCATTTTACTACACCACTTGGCATACAAAACTCCTTAAAAAAAAATTTCTTATAAAATCTTTTATCCGGTAATTTTCAGCCGGATAAAAATTATGAGCCTGCTCATTCTACATAATTAAGTTTAATTTGTCAAAAATATTTTGAAATTTATATCCGGTATTCAGAGGTAGCGGTTTATTTTTGGGTCACAGCGCTTCGCGCTGCGCCTGAAATGGGGGTTAACGGGGGCGTTGCCCCCATTAACCCCCATTTCAGCGTATGCAAGGCATACGCACACTTACCCCGAAAGAACATACAATAATTGATCAATTCCTGCTCTTTTCAGGAAGCAGAAGAACCTGACCTGGATAAAGTAATGTCGGATTCGATATTTTATCTTTATTAAGTTTATAAATATCTTCCCATTTTTTATAATCCCCGTATAAAGCTTCACTGATAAGAACCAGGGTATCCTTTTCTTTTACAAGATATTCATTTTCTGCAAGAGGTTTAACCTGAACCGGTTCTGTTTTATCTTCCGTGGAAGTTATATCGGTTTTATCTTTTTCAGATTCTAAAATCTGATCCTGAACAGGTGGAGCAGGTTCCTCTTTTTTCTCAGATACAACGTTATCTGCTACATTTCCCTTATAAAAATATTTAAAAAAAGCAAATAGAGCAAAAATTGCCAGGAGAATAAGAACAAGTATAAGGAATATTTTATTGCCGCTTTTTTCCGGAGCAGCTTTGGCCTCAGGTACATATACAGCTTCAGCAACCTGAACTGTTTTGACAGATTTACTCTCTTTTTCCATTTCAGGTTCGATTAAATCCGCCATACTCTTTTCAATATGCTTTAAAGCGGTTTCAGTGAGAGTATAATTTTCAAGTATGTAATTCAATGTCCTTTTTTCTATGTCAGTTACTTTACCTCCATCGCTTATCGCTTTAATAATGTTTCTGGAATCTGCAAGAGAAATTCTCCCGTCACCCTTCCCTTTTACACTCTTTCCGGCGATGTCAAGCATAGCCTTATCATAATTTTTGCCATTTATCTTCTTATAATATGAGCTCACGTCGTTACCTCCGGTTATTATATAAAACTGTTTATATAATATAATTACTGAATAAAGAGCAAAAAAAAGATATTACTTTTTTATTTTTTTTTGTATTTATCACATAACTGATCATTTTTTGGTGGCAATAATGATATTCATACCACATATGCCCCAGCACCAGGAGTTCCTGACCTGTACCCACATCTTTCTGTGTAGCCCCCTATATCCCCCGGAGGGAGACTTAAAAAACATTTGTTTTGAAAAAATTACGTTAAAATAAATGAATTTTACGATATTGTTTGGAAGTCCCCCTCCGGGGGATTTAGGAGGCTGTTGTGATGTGGGTACAAGTCAAAGAGGGTGCGGGGGCTTGCTCGATAAAGAATAAACAGGCGAGCTACAATTTATTTAATTCTTTTTTATAGTTATTTATAACTGAATTAATCTGTTCGATTACTTTATTACTATTAGTGGATGCTTCTTCAAAAAATCTGTTCATCTCTGCTTCGATTTCGTTATTCTGTTTCTCCTCTTCAGGAGTAACAACATCTCCAGACTTTCGATCTTCCATTTCGGCAATCTTTTTTTCATTCGTATCTTCAATCTGACCGTCTAGTGTATCAATGTAGTACCGTATCAGATCTCTCCGTTCTTCAAGAAGTTTTATCTTTATTTGATAATACTCTTTTTTTTCGGCTGATGTAGTTTTACCGTTTTTCAGGCCGCTGCAGTAAGCAATGAGCTTTTCAAGTTCCTTTTTGTGAGATGATGCATCCTTTTCTATCATTTTCGGAGATATCCATATATCTCCGGGAAGGTTTTCTTCATTACATACATTTTCAGATAAAGCATTTATCTCAATTACAGTTTTATCCTTTTCGGGATCTTTTTCAATAATTGTATTTTCATCGGAATTACCATTACCAGATTTGAGCAGTGAAAATATCCTGCCTAAATAACCGGTATCATCACCGGCAGAACCAGCTGTTGAATCGGCAGTGCTTTCTCCCAAATATAGACCCGCTTTCTTTTTAGTACAGTCTACACAATCGGGATCTGTGCTCTCTGTTTCAACGGAATTCTCTCCAGAGAGAAATACAAAAAGAAGAGAAAGAGTTATGAGAAATAACCCTATGGGGATAAATCCGGATTTCATTTTACTGAAAAATTTCATTTCGTAGCCCCATCTCAATAAATCTCCTTATGATCACTTTTAAAGTAAGCATTTAACTAACGAAATAGTATATACTCTGTCATTTCGAAGAAGCGATAGCGACTGAGAAATCTAAGATTTCTCACAGGAGTTTATCCTGAGCCTGCCGAAGGGTTCGAAATGACAAAATCTAATTCAATCGTTAACCGATATAAAAATTATATTTAAAAATATTTACTATCTTAAAATATAAAACTTAATAAATCAGAAACTCTTTTAAAAACACAAAGGAACAGGTATTAAGTCATCTTAAAACCTGTTCCTTCTGAATGTAAAATATTATTTTATTACGGTCTGATATAATCTCTTGTTTTAGTATAAACGCTATATGTCCATGTACTTAAAATATGCCCTACACATCCTGTGCTCATTGCATACCCGTAATTAGCGCTTGACTGAGGAATAACAACTTCATCACACCATGACCACAGGGACAATCCGGGACAGTAGCCCAGAAGCTGATTAACAATAGCTGAACCGGGACGAAGATCTTTTGCAGCCTGAGTAAAAGTATCTCCAAATGCAACATAAGTACCCTTGTGAGGAGTGGCAATATAAACAACCTGATTAACTTTAGCTGCACCGCCGAGATACTTCATATAGTATCTTGCAACAAGTCCGCCCATGGAATGACAGATTAGATCCACCTTTGTTTTGCCTGTAGCTTTAAGGGCAGCATCAACTTTACCTTTTAATATATTCGCGCCATTGACAACGCCGGGTATTGTATTATATGTATAATAGTATAGATAATTCGAAGGATAACCATCAGACTTAAACCATGATATCATTGAGGAAAAGTTAACAATTCCCCTTATTTATGATTTCTAAAACCGTCCAGACGGTCTTTATCTATAAATAAGCACACATCTTAAAATATGTCTTCTCAATAGCATACATCTTGATTTGATATAAGATTATCAGGGGTTTTAATTATTAACTATCTTATATTTTGTTCTATAGTTAACAGGCGTATCATCTATGGTTTTCTTAAAAACTCTGTAAAAAGTCGGCAGGCTCTCAAAACCTACGGCAAAGGCTATATCCACAATAGAATCATCTGTATTTAAAAGTAGTTCGCAGGCTTTTTTCAGACGGATATCATTTATGTAATCGGCAATATTCCTGTCCGTAAGCTTTTTGAACATTCTTCCCAGATAATCACTGTTCATGTTAGTCATTTTTGCCAGACTCTCACGGGATATCTCCTCATGATAGTTCTCTTCTATATACTTTATTGTATCTTCAAGTTTTTTTCTGGCAAAATACGATACCACCTTATCCTGAACCTCTTTTTCAAGGGAATCAACAACGCCCTGAAGAGCCTCCATAGATTTTTCAAGTTCTGCTGTCTTCTCCTCAACCATACTGTTAAGATTATCCTTAAGTCTGTTAAGGTCACTGTACATAATTGAATTTGCAAGTGAGATTGCTGCTGAAGATTTTACGTTTTTAATAAATAGTATTTCATCAGGAGTAAGAGGTTTTCTCTCTTTTGTTTCCGGGAGCATAAGAAGCGCTATGAGATTATTGTGCTGAGTGAGAGGTATTATATATTTAGAATTATAATTTCTGAATATCTCCAGCAGCTCCTCTCCCTCCTTTCCGCAGCTTTGATTATACTCAATAGAATCACGGTCAATCAGCACCTTTGAACGGATAAGCATATTTTTGATATCTGGGGATAAATGAAACTGCCTGGTATCGAAACCGGGGGGATTACCGCCGCCGGTTTCACATAAAATAAGTTCAGCAGTTTCAAATGATATTCCCTTTTTTATAACATCTGTAAACTGTTTTACAAGTTCATCTAAAGTTTTAAGTGAGTAAATACTCTCAATAAAATCCGACTCTATCTTCATAAGTTCAAGTTTTCTTTTATTAAAAAATTTATCAATGTGCTGGTGCACTATGCGGAAAAAATGATAGTTAACAAAGAACCACAAAATCCCGGAAATCAGCAGTACAGCAAAATTATCTCTTTCGATATAGGGATAGAGCAGATATAAAACTATTATATTCGGTACAGTAAGTATCGCAGAGAGAAGCCCCCATATTGTAGCAATCTGAAATATACCCCGGAAATCTAGAAGACGGTGGCGAAGAACCCCATAAGCTAAAAATGAAAGCGGTATAAAACTGAAATTTCCCGGAGGATATAGATCGATCCCCACAATTGCCGGATAATTCATGATAGATAAAATTCCGGAGATAAGAAAGGACGCGATGATATATTTAAGCTTAAGCCTTTTCATCTGATTCGTTTCAACTCTGATTTTTCGTATAAAAAATATTATCAGATAAACCAGGACTGAAGCGGCATATACTCCAAAGGCAAGAAAAGCAGCCCCCCCCTGCCCCATGTATCCCCAGCTATATTTATTCAATGCCGGTATGTAATAAGACGTAGGTGTAAAGAGTGAAATGATAAAACTTATTACAAAAGAGATTTTAACCAGACGGATATTCCCGATATCGATTGCGCGGGAAAAATAGAGCAGACTGATAGCCGGTGTGTACACATAGAAGAAGTGTACAATTCTTTCAATCTTTAAAATCAGATCCTCGTTACCTCTGAATAACTGATGACAGATAAACACAGGACTGAGAAGAGACCACCATACACACAGAATTATAAAAATAACATTCTCGGATTTAAATCTGCTTTTAAAAAGAATAATATAAATTATAACAAAGCTCACCAGAAGTGAAAGCAGCGGCGGTAAAATATTAATTGAAAAATTTGATGTAATTAACTTCACTATTTTAATCCATATTCTTTTTTAATTTGATCTAGACGACATTATTCATTACACATAATCACTTTAACTCAAATTGAAAGCATACATAGCTTTACACGATCAAAGTAAAACTTACACATTCAATGCAAGTCAACAAAAATTAAAGTTAACAATATCAAATACGTGTAACTGTTCAAAAAATAATTTGCTGCCCGTCATGAGGTAGCAAGTTGTTTTAGGGAGTGCGTATGCTCCGCATACGCCTTGAGTGGGGGATTACGTGGGCGCTGCCCGTAATCCCCCACTCAAGGCCCACGCTTAGCGCTGTGCCACCGTCATGAAGACATCAAAAAAAATTTATTTGTTGCTTTTTAACATTTAGTGTTTTAATGATATTTCAGCTATTTATTCGTTAACATTTTCTATCTTTGATATTGCTTCTATACCCCCGCCGGATACTACGGGGGTATTATTATAAAGTTTTAAACCGGAAATTCAGATTAAAATACGGAATCTGATTTATAAAAACTTCGACTGGAGAGATTAATGAAAAAAAATACCCGTTTATACAGTAACACTCTGGAAAAATGGAGCGAATATTTCGGCAGCTGGTTTAATGATGAAGAGAATTTCCGCGGTGCACGTATGGAGAGCGAGCTTTATCCATATTCCGCACTTTTTGAGCCGATAAAAATAAATTCACTTACTGTAAAAAACAGAATAATAATGGCACCTCTGGGGAACATCAATATGGCTGATGAAACCGGACGGCCGTCAGCAAAAATGCTGGCCTACTTTACCGAAAGAGCCAAAGGGGGAACCGGCCTGATAACATCAGGAATTGTACCGGTAAGCCACAACATCGATCCGACTGTTACAGAAATCGGGAACTTTAGAACAAACTATACTGGGTGGCGGGACCTTGCAGAATCACTCCACTCATTCGGTACCGCTTTTTTTATTCAGCTCTCACCAGGCATGGGAAGAGTTGGATCACCTGAATGTCTTGTAAAAAAATATAAATTACCGGTATCTGCGTCCTGGAATCCGAATTTTTACATGCCTCAGGTCCCATGCAGACCTCTCTCTTTTCTTGAACTGAATAAGATTGTAAAAAATACAGGACAGGCTGCGGCTGACGCGCAGGCAATGCGGATTGACGGAGTTTATCTTCACGGTCACGAGGGTTATCTACTGGAACAGTTGTCAAATACCGCATACAACAGAAGACTCTTCGGTCCATACAGAGACTGGCAGAAATTCGGAATCAAGCTTGTAAAAGAGATCAGAAAAAGATGCGGAAAAGATTACCCCATCATGTACAGAATCGATCTATCACTGATGCTTAACGCTACATATGGCGAAAAAATGAACAGAATTTCATCTCTGAAGAAATTCAGAAATGAACGGACCATAGAGATGACCCTTGATTATCTGAAAAATCTGGTAGCAGCCGGAGTGGATATTATTGACGTGGACCTTGGATGCTATGACAACTACTGGCTCCCCCATCCCCCCGAGGCAATGCCTCCTGCATGTTTCATTGAAGTTGCAGCGCTTGTTAAAAATTTCTTCCGTGAAAATAAAATTAAATCTAATGCGGGAATTGAAGTCCCAATTGCAGCAGTAGGCAAACTTGGATTCCCCGACATCGCCGAGAGGGCTCTGCAGAAAGGTCAGTGCGATATGATAATGCTTGGACGCCCACTCCTTGCAGATCCCGAATGGCCAAATAAAGTATATGCAGGTAAAAACAGAGAGATCATCCCCTGCATAGGGGATCAAGAGGCATGCTTTCATGAGTTTCTGGAAGGGGGACATCCTCAGTGTTCAGTAAATCCGAAGACCGGATTTGAAGATATTTACGAATCTCTCCCGCCTGTAACTGAAAAGAAGAAAGTCGCAATTGTCGGAGCCGGTCCAGCAGGTGTTATGTGTGCATGTACTGCAGCCGAACGCGGTCATGATGTAACGATCTTTGATAAGAATCCGGCAGCAGGGGGAATTGTTATTGCAGGCTCTGTACCGAAGATAAAATTTGAAATATCAAATTATCTCTCATATATGAATAACAGACTTTTGCAGACATCAAAAAAACAGAAACTCAAAGTTGAGCTTAATAAAACCATGACTGCAACATCTCTTAAAAACGGCAAGTACGACACAATAGTAATCGCCACCGGCGGAAATGCTGTCAAACCGGAAATTCCCGGAATAGACAATGAACAAGTATTCCAGACAGTGGACATTCTTATGAATCCATCAAAGTGCGCAGGAAAAAGAGATGCAGTTGTAATCGGCGGAGGATCTGCCGGATGCGAAATGGCGCACTTCCTCTCATTTGAGCTGGGAATTGAAAACGTAACAGTAGTTGAGATGCTGCCTGAAATTATGAAGCATACATTCACTGCAAACAGAGGGTATATGATTCATTATCTCGAAAAGAAAGGTGTCAAGCTTCTAAACTGTACAGGCGTTAAACAGATTAAAACCGGAAGTATAATTCTTAATCAGAATATATCGAAGAGAGTACCCGATCCATATATTACCTGGAAACCGGTAATTCCGGAAAATATTCCAAATCCATTCGCAAAAAAAATAGATATAAAAAACAGAGAAACTGAAATAGCAGCAGACATTGTAATACTTGCCATGGGATGGAAACCGGACCGAAGCCTCTACGAAGAGTGTGTGAGAAGACAGGTCGCACCGGAGATTTATCTAACCGGTGATGTCTACTCAACGGGTAAAGTATTCGAGGCTACCAAAGGGGGATTTGCCATCGGGCGGATTTATTCACAGATAATATTGACTCACTACTCGCCAATAATCAGAGAGAATCCAGATTTATAAAGTTCTTTCCTTTTGATTTGTGAGAATCCTGCAGATTTAAGCCACATACTTATCTCTTTAAATGAGTAATTCTGCCCTCCAAGAAAATGGAAAAACATCAGACTGTACATACGTGTTGCAAGATCAGCAAGTCTGGATATTTTTTTCTCTCTCATACCGTCAAGTATAATCAGCGACCCCTTACTGTTGAGAGTACCTCTGATTCTGGAAAGTAATTCAATATTATATGCCTCTTTATGTTCATGAAGAACATTGAAGAGCAGAATCCTGTCATATTTTATTTTGGAGCTGTTCTCCATAAAGTCGCCGGTGATGAGCTTTATCCGATGCTCCATCCCCGCTTCTTTTATATTATTCCTTAAAAGCGGCATGGCATATTCTGAATCGATAATAGTAACAGTAATGTCCGGATTACTGCGGCACAATGCAATGCTGTATAACCCATGGCTCCCGCCGATATCGAGAATCGATTCGTTCGTTAATTTTATTTTTTTTAAAAGCTCCGGGATCATAAGGAGCGCAAGGGACATCATAAACTTCTGGAACGATGCGGCTGTATCCGGTTTATCCTTAAGCCATTCATAAAAATATATATGAGCATCCCCTTTTTTCATTGAGGCTGTTATATACGGCCAGCAATCAACCATTGTCTTTGAATAATAGAGGAAGCCGTCACTGAAATTAACACTGGAAGATGGAAGCATCCATTTCCGGGTCATCCGAGTGAGGCTATACATGTTTTTTTTATTTTTCAGATAGCCGAGTGTTTCAAGAAGCTCAAGAAGAGTATCAAGTCCTCTTGCGTCACAATCTACAGCCTGTGCGATTTCGATTGAGGACATCTCTTTAACATTAAGTATTTCAAAAAGTTTAAGTTCAACTGCGGATGTGACGGCGTAAAATGAGAATCCACCAAGCAGATCTAAAATAGGAGCAGGACCAAAATTCATTTTCCCCAGAAACAGCTTTTCAATGGAACTATTAAATACAGGCATATGTCCTCCTTAATTTGTGTCATTTTTAAACAGTTTTAGAATAGCCTTCGTTACAATTTTCCGGAATAGAGGATAATCATCATTCCGGAAAAACTATGCTGCGAAAATCATTACTTAGATAAGGTTTAATCATGATCATTATCCGCAAAAAATTTTTTTTAATATTTGATTCGGTTATTTTTTCATTGCTGGTATACATCGACTGTATAATGAATTCAGAGAGAGCCCAACCGTTATTAACCAATGCCTCGAATTCATAATCAGTGAGAGGTGTTATCGCTCCGATACTTGACATGAAATTAAATATTTTCCTGAAATCCTCCATCCTTCTGCTTTTGATGGCTATGTACATTTTTTTAAGAACAGGGTCTCTCTCCAGAATTGCAACCGGTTCCATATAAAAAAATCTGTATCTGTACATAATACTTCCAGTCTTATCCAGAACATTATTAAGTCCTGATGTAAAATTTTCAGCTATGTTTTCCTGGGTGAACAAACTGTCAAATTCAGCTGTCATTCTCTGCATCAGTATCCGTATTATCTCCTCACGGTTTCCGAAATGATAATAAAGATTTCCAGGACTTATATTCATTTCATCGGCTATATGACGCGTTGACACAGAGTATGCGCCATCTCTGTTAAAGAGAAAAAGCGCTGTTTCTAATATTTTTTCTTTTGTATTAATCATTGTATTTCAACTTTAGAACATTTGTTCTAATTGTCAACAATAAAAAGATTCAGTATTGATTTCTGAATCTTTTTATTAAAAAAATTTTAATTAACAGTTGAACTGAAGAATAATCTATTCAGCAATTCTACTCGATCTTCTCCATATTCTCATCTTCTCTGCAGAAGAAACCAGTTCATCTTTAAAATCATCGTGTGCAAGGCCGATAAGAAGTTACTACATAATCCACAAAAGTTCGAGGTGTGGTAACAATACTCCCTTCCGGCAGCATCGGCATCAGCCGTGATTTTAGGTTACCCTCTTTATCTTTATATGTACTGGACAGACAGAGAAAGCTCTTGCCGCCATTTGATTTAAAGGCCGACTGCACAAAATCGACCTGACCGCCCGTTCCTGATATCTGTCTTGGACCTGCACTCTCGGAACATGCCTGACCGAAAAGGTCGACCATCAAAGTATTATTGATAGACCGGAGATTATCGTTGAGTCCGACAATCTCAGGATTGTTCGTATACCTTCCGCAGTGACTTGCCATGACAGAATTGTTGTCCATGAAATCGTACATTTCATTACTGCCGAGTGCGAACGTAAATGCCATTTTACATCTGTCTGTAGTTTTATACCGCCCTGTAACCAGTCCCGCATTGAACATTTTAACCATGGAATCGACAAACATCTCCGTGTGAATACCAAGATCCTTCAGATCTGAATCGCAAAGAAGTTCACCAAGTGTATTCGGGAGCCCGCCGATACCAAGCTGTATACAGGCTCTGTCGGGAATCTCATTCATAAGCAGTGCTGCCATTTTTCTCTCCGCATCTGTCGGCGTCTTCCCCGCCGGGAGAGATAGCAGCGGAGTGTTCTTCCCCTCTATAACATAATCTGCCATGGAAATATGGATAGAATCTTCAGATCCGCCGGGGACCCGCGGTATATTTTCATTAACTTCAAGGATAAGTGTTTTCGCTCCGAGACAGGATTCAAGGCTGTTTACGTTCGTCGGTCCGAAAGAGAAGAAACCGAATCTGTCCATGGGGCTCACCTGCTGGACATATATATCATAATTAAAAAGTTCACTGCCTATTATAGTCTGAAGCTGGCTGAAAGCAACAGGATTATAAAACATGAGATTTTTGTCCCCCATCCTCCTGTTCCCCGTGTCGAAGAACCAGCTGTTGCATGTAAAATGTTTTCCAGAGGGGTCAGAGCATGTAGTAGGAGAATCTGAAGGTAAACCTGCGCACTGAGTTATCTGCACATCAAAAAGCTCATCTTTTCGAGATGCGAGTTCACGGTCAAAGTCCACCGGTCTTCCGAGAAATACACCATAAAGCAGACTGTCACCGGATTTTACAATCTGCGCCGCATTTTTAGCGGATATAAGTTTACTTTTATAAAGATCTGTATGGTGAGAAGAGATTATTTTATTCATGTTTACTCCCTGCAGAATCAATTTATATTTTTAGTGATGATAAACAGAATCCTTACTATGCATACAACAATGTCAAGCGTAATAAGTGAACAAATCAACCTCCGGAGTACAGTTTTACTGTGATTTTAACGATTGGATTAAATCTTGTCATTTCTAACCCTTCGGGAGGCTCGGAATAAACTCCGTGAGAAATCTTAAATCTCTCAGTTGCTAACCCTTCTTCGAAATGCGATGCATTGAGCTTGTCGAAATGCGATGTATTGAGCTTGTCGAAATGACAAATTATGTACTGCTTAATTCGTTAAATACTATAATACAATGGATTCATTTGAATTAATGCCGGAATAGTCAACTTCATGGATAATTTAGTATCTCATGAAACATGTTAAGACTTCATCATACATATAGCTAAAAAGGGGAAATGTATATGAAAAATCAATCATCATCGGGGACCGAGCCTCGAAAAGAAGACTTAAAGCGGGCATATTTTGCAGGTGGATGCTTCTGGTGCACAGAGCATGATCTTAAACATATAAAGGGTGTAAAAGAAGTGATTTCAGGTTATGCCGGGGGAGATGTTGCAAATCCTACATACTCTGAAGTCTGCAGCGGGATAACAGGTCATCGTGAAGCTGTTATGGTTTTATATAATCCCGATGAGATCAGCTACAGGGAACTTACGGATGAATTTTTAAGAACTATTGATCCACTCGATGCCGGAGGGCAATTTTTCGACAGAGGGTTTCAGTACAGCAACGCAATTTTTTATCTCGATGAAGAGGAGAAAAGTGCAGCACTTGAATCGGTTAAAAATGGCGCAGAGATTCTTAACGTGAAGGAACTGGCAGTTTCAGTTCTTCCATATAAAAATTTCTATGAAGCTGAAAGCTATCATCAGGGATTTTCAGAGAGTAATCCGGATAGATACTGTTCATATAGAGAAGGGAGCGGGAGAGATCAGAAACTTAAAATAATCTGGAATAAAAAATACTGACCAGTGAAATACCTGCCGGATAATTATTCCGGCAGGTATTAATCATAGATAGATTTTAATAACCTGAAAGTGAATAGCTGTAAGTTCCGTTTTCATCATAACATTCGCCGTTACCGCATGAAGATGAAAAAGTACTTGGAGATGAACAGGAGGATCCTTTAATTTTAGAGCAAACATCCTGAGCTTTTTTTCTGTCTGAAAAACTGTCACCTTTTGTGCATACTACAATTTTTTTCCCGCTTTTTTCCCAGTCACTTCCATACTGGCACTTTGCGTTAGCCTGAACTGAAATCATCATAACCGCAAACATAGATACAAAAACTAAAGATAGAGCCTTCATAAAACCTCCGCTTATTTAATGTTTAGGAATGAAAATATTATAATAAATTTTCCGGAAGAATCAACACATAACAGGTATTTATTTTTTAAATTTTTAAAATAAAAACAGCTTTATTATCCCCGCAGCAAAATGCGGCGGAGATATATAATTCCGGTTTTAACACTAAAAATTAAAATTAGAGTATTTTACAATTGAAACAGTACGGACTTCAAGCTTCGACTTCGCCCAGCCGGTGTTAAATTACGCCCCCTGCTTGTATTGAGCATGTCGAAATGAGCGGAGTCGAAGGCTAACTGTAATAATTCACTCGTTAACCGCTATAGGAATAATTACTGAAATAAAATATCTGTTCTCCACATGTGTTATTTTATTCTCTTTTTCGAGCTTCTGAAGGGTTAACTCCACCCATCCCTCTGCAAACTCTTTTTTTATCCGGCTCTCCCCCGGATAAAGCTTATTAAGAATCTCTTTCACCGTAACCCCTTCCTGAGACGAAGTCTCTACAAGATTAAGAATATCAATTGTACGCCTTCGCCTCCATTCGATTATTTTACCCAGTCTGCCGTAAGGATCTGTTACCGGGCTGCCGTGAGACGGCAGAATAATCTTCAATCCGGGAAGGTTCATCATTGCTGTAAGAGATTTTTCATATTCGTCCAGATCGGACTTCGGCGGTCCAAGCCAGACATTGATGCTTTTCATTACATTATCGCCGGAGAAAAGAATCCCCTTCTCTTTGTTGTAAAGGGTAATGTGCTCATGAGAGTGTCCCGGAGAGTTAAAGATTATCCACTGCTCATTATTAATTTCAATTTGTGTATCTGACGGGATAACTATTTCCGGATCACTGACAAAAGATATTCCCCAGTATAATCCGTAAATTCCGTATTCAATTTTATGAAAAAGCAGTTTTAGCATATAAAATAATTTTTCAGAAAAAGTTTTGTTCTCCATCCTATCCGGCGGAGAATATGAATCGGTATAAACTTTTCTGCTGCTTATAATTCTTTTTATTTCATCAGTGAGAATTATATGGAAACCGAACCGGTCTCTTAATCTTTTTAATCCTGAAAAGTGATCGGCATGAGCATGACTGATCAGAATCCGGTCGATGTGATTTTCGAAGCCCCGTTCTCTGCAGATCCGGTTTATCTCATGGTAGTACCTGGAAAAATTATTTATCGAACTTCTATCCCCGTAGCCCGAATCATAGACAATTCCGTTGCTCCCGGTAATTACGTAAATATTAACCGGAGGTTTTAACATACCCAGAACTCCCCTCTCTGTAATACGGAAAATACCGGGATACACCTCCGTCAGTTCATCCTTTTTCACTTTTTATAACCGGATATAAAAGTTTTCACTTCGTTTAAACCGGCAATCATAAGCCAGCCCCTTGCCACCTCGTCGGGATGTCTGCCGATATACAATGACGGGAATTTATTTCTCATCATCTCTCTTACGGCAGCGGAGTTGGATGACACAAAATCCGAAATGAGTTTTTTATCTTCTTCGCTAAGTTTTACCCAGTCGTTTATGTCTGACATTCAGTTACCCCGTTTAACAATGTTTTTCCATCTAACAGCTAGTGCTTTGACCATATGATTTTTCATTAAAACTTTTTACACTCACCCCCGGCTATGGGTTGAGTTCAGAAAAGTTTACGATGTCATATATAATTATTTAACGAAAATCTATTCGATCAAAGCACTAATAACAAAACCTCAGTTTAAATCAATAAAAATCTTTATTTTTTTAAAGTAAGTTTACCGGCGAATTATAACTGTTTTTTTCTTGATTTAATCGTTGAGGATTATTAATTATTCATTAACTTTTAAGTAATAATAATTAACCGACGGATTACACTTTATGTCTATTTTTGAAAAGATTGCTGAACGGAAAATTGAGCAGGCCATGGCGCAGGGGGAATTTGACAACCTGTCCTGCAAGGGGAAACCTCTGCCTCCGGATGATATGGCAATGGTTCCCGAGGATTTAAGAATGGCATACAAAATCCTTAAAAACGCAGGGATAGTGCCAGAGGAGATTGAACTTCAGAAAAATATAGTAAGTCTTACCGATCTGCTGAACGCATGCGCCGATGAGGAGGAACGGAAAAATCTGAGAATAAAAATCAACGAGAAACAGCTACGGTACAACATGATCATGGAAACCCGCGGATTGAAAAAACTTGATCCGGTATATGAAGAAAAAATTATGGAGAAACTTAAATAACTATCTCTCCGCTAAAAATTCCTTCACCATGGCTACATCATCAACTATAAAACCATCGGCACCCGATTCATAAACTCTCTTCAGCTGAGTTCTGTCTTTTACATACCATACATGAACCCTTACATCTTTTGACTGGACCTGACCGATCAGACCGGCATTTGCGATATAGGATACACCGATAGCCTCGGGAGTCTGCAGAGCATCAGCTTTAAATCCGCGGACAAAATAGAGAATCCCGGATTTAAAGAGAGCATAGACACCGATTATGCCGGTGAGAGTAAAAGCTGTAGCGCTTCCGGGAAGAAGTTTTCTTACCAGTTTAATATTCCCCCCGTACATGGTTGACGTAAGAACTCTATCCCCGGCACTCAGATTTTTTATTATTGAAACATAGCTTTTAACCAGCTCCGGATCTTTGTCCATAATCGCTATGTTAAATCTTTTGTCCGGAAAGGTCTTCAGCACCTCTTCGAGAGTCTGAAATCTTAATTCCTTCCCTCTAAAGGGAAAATCCCCCTTGTCATCTGCAAAACTGTATCCCGCATCAAAGTGTTTTAATTCAGCGAGAGTAAAACCTGAAACAGGACCTGAACCTTCACATAGATTGTCAACAGCCGGTTCAGAAATTGCCATTACAGTTTTATCCTTTGAAAACTGTATATTCAGGCAGACCACATCGGCTCCCTCTGAAAACGCCTCTTCCATGGCAAGTATAGTATTACCGGGATATTTTTTCGATGCCGGGCTGTTAAAAAAAATGACCGGTTCAGGGGTAAAAAAAGGTTTCATATTCAGATCCTTTATTATTATTTAATAATGACATGGTTTAATTAACTAGCGGTTTATGAGNNTTTATGAGTAATTACTATTTTATAAATAATTATATATTTTTTTTTATTGCTTTTAAAAATACCTGTTATATACTTAAAGTATATGGCAACACAAATTTTTATTCAAGGAAGATAATATGGCAACAGCAACAGCTCTAATAAAAGCATACATGACCGAGACGATTCCATCTGACGGAGGATTCATAATTACAGCTTTTTTCACAGGGGGGAGCGGTTATGCTATCTATGAAATTACAGCATACAGGAATGTCAAAGATATTTTCAGGACAGGGGAAGGTGTGACGTTTAAAACTGACGGGAATAGAACCCATATTCTTGTTGAACCTGCTTCTTTTACGAAAAAATATATAGAACCGGTCAACAGAGAAGCTCTTCATGCAATACCATATAGATTTAATGAAATGACCGTTATTCCCGGTCCGAAAAATGAAAAAATTATGGTTCCGGAAAAACCTATTTCACTCTATTCTTCTTTTACAATACTTGAGCAGCAGAGTGATTATTTTTCTTATATATTCTTTCCGACTAAAGATGTATATGTTGCAATGAAGAAATTTATAGCGGATAGTTTATACAATGACTGTAATCTAGGGCTCTCTGTTTCCAAAGAGGTTTCTGTAAAAGTTCTTGAAACTATTAAAAAGTTTTCGATATTCGGATAATTCTTCTGCAAAAATTGATGATTTTTCTGTTTTATCTTTATTCCTATATATAAGAAGGTATTATAGAAACTGATTTTAATGAAACAGTATTACAATAGACACTACCTTATCTGTTGTAATATTGTTGACAAAATACAGCCGGACATTATCAATCTTATAAAATTAAAAAATGAGGTAATTTAAACTGACATGCCATCAGACAGTCCCGACCCTTTAAGTAATTCAGTGATGAAGAGAGTCCTAAATATCATCAAAAAACCATTCAAAGCTATCGACGAAAACACTTTTGACGCTGAAGCATACGAACAGCTTGATACCCCCAGAAAAGATATGATTGACGGCGTCGTTATGCTCTCCGAACTGAACGCAAAAGATATAATGATACCCAGAGTAGATCTTGTAGCAATCGATTCAGATATTGACCTTAAATCCCTTGTCAAGGTAATTATAGATGCAGGTCACTCCCGCGTTCCGGTATACGAAGAGACAATCGACAATATTATAGGTATTTTATACGTTAAAGATCTTATTAAACTCATCCCTCTCTCTGATAAAGCCAGAAAATTTAATATAAAAAAACTTATACATGAACCGTTTTTCGTTCCTGAAACAATGCCTCTGGATGAACTTCTCCTTGAGTTTAAACTTAAGAAACTCCACCTTGCAATAGTGGTGGATGAATACGGTGGACTGGGCGGAATTGTTACTCTTGAAGATATTCTTGAAGTTATAGTAGGCGATATCAACGATGAGTATGACGCCGAGGAACCCCCTGAGTTCGAGAAAACAGGACCGGCTTCTTATGATGTTGACTCACGTATGCTGATTACAGATTTTAATGATGAACTGGACCTCGATATACCTACGGATGATTTTGATACAATCGGGGGATTTGTTTTCGACCTCTTCGGCCGTGTCCCGGAAAAAGACGAGACAGTTAAATACGGGAATATTTCATTTAAGATCAAGGACATATCCGGTATAAAAATAATCCGTATTACAGCTACTATTTTAAAACCGAAATAGCCATGCCGCAGCAGAGAGAAACCGGAATTGTGCTTTCGAAACAGAGTTCCGGAGAAGCCGATAATATCTGCACCATCTACACCAAACATTCGGGTAAGGACCGGTTTGTTTTCCGTGGATTAAAAAAATCCACGAAACGCCCGAGAACAGCATCGGAACCTGGAACAACTCTTGACATGGTTTATTACACAGGGAGAGGTGGCAGTTTCAGCACTGTTTCAGAATTCGATATTCTTACGAACTACAGTTCTATAAGAAAAAGCAGCAGTAAGATATTCTCCCTATACTTCATACTTGAACTGGTTGACCGTACCACAGGTTTCTCCGATTCAAACAGCAGAGTATTTAATCTTCTTTCTGCAGGGATAGAGACCCTGTCAAACACGGAATTCCCAGGTCACTTTTCACTTTTTTTCGCCGTTAAATATCTTTTAATGCAGGGAATATTCCCCGATACCGGAAGGTGCTCATGGTGCGGCAATACCGAGCCTGAAAAACTTGTCATAGAAAACAGCAGCCTGAGAATTTCCTGCATTAATTGCACCGACATGAAATCGGCCGCAGTAAGAAGCAGCGGAAGGGAATTGATTAATAAATGTGAAAAATTAAAACTGGATAAAATTGACTGTATAACATATTCAAACAGGGATGTTTTATCGGCACTAACTGTGATTATAGAATATATCAACTCATACTACAGCATTAAACTTAAAACAGGCCCAATGCTGCTGAGTGATATTCAGAGTTAAATCATTTTTTTAATTTATTTACCCTTGAGGGTTATCGGGCAGGCAAGTACTCTATAATCTGCAGTTTTTTCTTCATGAGTTGTCGCCATTGAACTGAGTGATCCTCCATAATTACAGAGAACCTGATAATTCCTTAATTCTATATGGTGTTTGCACTTTTTACATTCTTCGAGTTTCATTCATCATCTCCATAAATTCAGCCGAGTATCATCATTAGTCTTTACTATTATGTCACTTTATGATTTCAAGAACGAAGATTATTGCCATATTGATTATTGTCAATAATTATATTAAATAAAATATTAAATCATTTGGAGGAAGTTTATTTCTGAGGGGACAGCGCTACGCGGCGCGTCTGGAATGGAGGAATACCGGGTATTGCCCATTCCCATCGTAATGAAGCATACACACACCTGAAAACATTTCGCTGAATTCAAAACTGAATTCCGGTTAAAGCGTCTGGAAACAAAGTAAAATTATGTCATGGTAATTTTTCACAACTGATAAAAAAATTTCTGGACATTTAATCCTGTGAACGGTCTATAAAAACATGATTAATGATAATTTAAAAAATCCTCCATCCGAAGAAGAATGCTTCAGACTTATAAAAGAATATGAAATGCTCCCTAATATAATCGACCACTCAGTTCAGGTGAAAAATGTAACTGAAGCTATATATCACGGACTGATTGATAAAAGTAAAATTAACATTGAACTTTTAAGAGCCTCTGCACTTCTCCATGATATTACAAAAACAAAGGCAATCCTTGAAAACGAACTTCGTCACGATCTGACCGGAGGCGAGCTACTCAGGAGACTGGGATATGAAGAGATCGCCGTTATCGTAGAAAATCACGTGGTCTTCTCTGACTTTAATTACGATGGACCGCTACTGGAAAAAGAGATTATATACTATGCAGACAAAAGAGTAATGCACGATAAAATTGTAAACATTGACACACGGGTATCCGACCTGGTTGACCGTTATGGACGGACTGAAAAAATAAGAGAGATGATACTTCATAATAAAAAATTTATTCTTAAACTGGAATCCAAAATACAAAGCCATATGAACATACCCATTGAAGAAGCGCTTAAGGGAATATGAAAAAATACCTGATACTCGACTGCTATGTGGATGAACCTGCCTGTCTTGGAGTACCCCCCTTTATATCACCATATCCCCGTTATATTTACGGAGCACTTATATCTGCCGGCGTATCTCCGGATGCTATAGTCTACCGGACAATTGATCATCTTCGTGAGAGCGATTACAATCTGACGGGAAACTTCAACCACGTCTTTCTTATCGGAGGAGCAGCCGTTCCCGGCAAATACCTGGGTGCGCGTATAGGTTCACTTGCAGAGATAAATAAAATTCTGAATCAGAACAGCAGAACCGGATTTTCCGTGGGGGGACTGATCCATCGTGCGATTACATCTCCGCCGGCTAACACCACAGTGATCAGCTATGATATAGAAAAATTTGCGTTTACCATGGCACGGGGTAATCCTGAAGACAGCTGCAGGACATCGGAAGAGATAGCGGAATGGGGAGTAAAGGGCGCCGGCGTGGTAAAGGATCACCCATGGTATCCCGATGTAATCTGCGAAATGGAAACAGGGAGAGGATGTCCCAGGGAGTTTCACTGTTCATTCTGTTCTGAGGGACTAATAAAAAATGTCGAATTCCGCAGCGCCGGAGATGTTCTTAATGAGGTTGACGCACTTATAAATTCCGGAGTCTCACGCTTTAGAATCGGGAGGCAGGCGGATATAATACAATATGGGAGCCGCCTTGATGTTTACAATAACGGATTTCCGGAACCGGAACCTTCAGCAGTTAAAGAACTCTTCCTGGAACTGAAAAAAAGAAAAGATGCCGGAAAGATAACTGTTCTTAATGTGGACAACGCAAATCCCGGATCTATTGTAAACTGGCCCGATCACTCTTCGGCTATTCTTGAATCAATTGCCGCCGCAGTAACACCCGGGGACACCCTCCCCTTCGGGATTGAATCTTTTGATGAGACAGTTGTACGGCAGAACAACCTCAAGGTAACACCCGATGAGGCTCTATTTGCAGTAAAACTTGTAAATGAAATATGCGGCTGGAGAGAGGATGGAATCCCCAAACTGCTGCCCGGGATAAATCTTATTCACGGGCTGAAAGGCGAAACCGCTGAAACATTCAGAACCAATCACCACTATCTTGAAAAGATAGCGGCGGACGGGCTGCTGGTTAAGAGAATAAACATCCGTAAACTTCAGCCCTATCCGGGAACACCGCTTTTTAATGAAAGATTTAAAATCAGCGGAACTCTTACAAAAAGATTTGAATATTTCAGAGAGAGAATCCGGGACGAAATTGATCATCATATGCTGAAAAAAATCTATCCGGCGGGTACCATTTTAAAAGAAGTTCTCATGCTCGACACCAGAGACGGGTATTCCATGGGGAAACAGATTTCCAGTTACTCAATAACAGTAAAAGTTCCCGGGACTTTCGATAATAAAAGTTTTAAAAATGTACTGGTCACTGGACACAGGGAGAGATCTCTCTTATCGCTCCCTCTGCCATTTACAATTAATACAACTTCGGCTAAAGCATTTGAGATGATACCGGGAGTAAGCAGAGACAGGTCTTCCGATCTGATTCTAAAAAGACCCTTTGGAACTGTGGATGCGTTCACGGAAGAGATAAAAAATGTTCAGCCCGATCTGCTTAAGATTATCGGGGATAATTCGGAGATTTAGACGGACCTGCTCTTTAAGTATATTAACTGAACTCTCTGTTTACAATACAAATCCCCCCGTTTCGCTTCGCTCAACATCCCCCTTTGTTAAAGGGGGTTATTTAACTTCAAAAAGTTAAACCCTCTTTAACAAAGGGGGTGGCCGATAGGCCGGGGGATTTTTTAGTTTTCGTTATTTAAATACTCATTAAAGATACCCTTTCCGTATCTCCTCTGCGATTATTTCGATACCTTTTCTGACGGTCTCTTCACTCTGGGAATAAGTTACCCTTATACATTCATTTTTATGGATCCAGTCATCTGTAAGTCCAGGGAAAAAATAATGTCCCGGAACTATCAACACTCCCCGCTCCTTGAGCCGTTCGTAAAGAGTATCGCTGTCAATTTTAATCCCCTTCAGCCAGAGCCAGAGAAAAAATGCACCTTCAGGTTTATGTATATAATAATCAACCCCCTCCAACTTCTCTTTAAATAGATTAACGGCAAGTTCGGCTTTGTTCTTATAGTGAGGTTTTATTATATCCCTGCTCATGGAGATAATTTCACCTGATTTTACAAGGGACTCTGCAATGACAGCCCCCACACTCCCTGGAGCGAGATTCATCACCGCGTTCATCTGTGATACCGCGTTTATCACTTTTTCATTTGCAATAATGATCCCTGTTCGGACACCGGGGAGTCCCAGTTTCGATAAACTCATACAGACTATAATCTGCTCATTCCAGTAAGGTCTGGCGTCGGTATATATCATATCGGGAAATGGTATACCGTATGCGCTGTCGATGATTAGCGGTACATCATGCTGTTCTGCAAGAGAGATAAGCTTCTCGATTTCACTGTCGGATAAAACGTTCCCTGTTGGATTGGTAGGTCTGGAAACACAAATTGCACCTATGCTCTCATCTATTGTAAGATTATCGAAATCAATATTGTACTTGAAGGTATGATCATCAAGATGGGTTATCTCCGGACGGATAGATGTGAAGATTTCATCCGATGTAATCCCCACATCACTATAACCGATATATTCAGGAGTGAGGGGGAGAAGAATCTTTTTAAATGATCCGTCACGGAATCTGCCTGAAAACATATTAAAGAGCAGGAAAAAAGCCGACTGGCTTCCGTTGGTCAAAGCGATATTTGAACTCTTTATATTCCAGCCGAATTCTCTGTTGAGCAGTGCGGCCATCTCTTCGATAAATTTGAAGTTTCCCTGAGGAGCATCGTAATTCCCCACACACTCCTCAAAAAGAGTACCGGAGTCCATAACCTCCATCATGCTGTTCCGGAGTATGCTCTGCACTTCAGTTATATGTGCAGGATTACCTCCCCCCAGCATAAGCATATTACGATTGACCGCCATGGCGTGGCCCAGATCGTCCATGAGGCTTTTTATTCCCGACTTACAGTTTACCTTGTCTCCAAAAATTGAAAAATTCATATAA
Organism: Spirochaetae bacterium HGW-Spirochaetae-5; assembly: GCA_002839285.1. Taxonomy (GTDB): domain Bacteria; phylum Spirochaetota; class UBA4802; order UBA4802; family UBA5550; genus WRGT01. Next base: position 86,597 of record PGXT01000001.1, read on the forward strand.
AGTCCCCTCTTGATAATTACAACATTTCTGAGGGAATATTTCTTCTGTCAATGAATTATATTTTCCGTGCAGCAATTACAGTAATATCATCACCGGCTTTATTCTTTCCGGTAAAATTATTAAATGAATCCATGATACTGTTTAAAACTGATTCCGCATTACTCCGCGAAGATAAAGCAACAGCTTCGGATAAACGGTTTTTACCGAACTGTTCACCCGTGCAACTTCTCGCCTCAGTCAACCCGTCACTGTAAATAATAATTAAATCTCCCGGTGAAACTGAAAATTTACAGGACTCATATCCGCTTCTGGGGGAGGAGACTCCAATGGGATGACCTTTGAATAATTCACCGGAATCAACAATGGTCATTACAGATTCTGTTAATGCATTAAAATGTAAAAGATCGGGATGACCCGCGTTTACATATTCCACTTCAGTGCCGTTCATCCTGAGAAGAAGGCCTGTAATATACAGATTAACCTCTTCCAGTTCATCTATCAGCTCAGCGTTTGCCGCTTCAAGAACTTTGCCAAGATGTGAAGACTTATACTTATTAAAATAATTATACAATACCGGCTTGGCAAGGATTGTAATCAGGGCCGGAGCCACTCCGTGACCGGAAACATCAAAAAGGGCCAGACCGGAGAGTGAACTTCCGCTGCAGTAGAAATCATAAAAATCGCCCGATACTGCACCGAAAGGTTTTGTCGTAAAAGCGATATCCCAATCTGTTGTGCGGGGCGGTTTTGCCGGAAATATGGCAAGCTGTATTTCACTTGCGAGATCCATCTCTATTTCTGACAATTGCTGTTCTTTTTTTAGCATATTATTAGCTTCTATCAAAACTGTATTAAGATTTTCAAGTTCATATTTAATCCGCTGAAGATCTTTTCTCTTTTTATTCATATAGAAAGCCGCGGAGGATATAAGCATAAAAGCAGGGAGTAGACAGAATGTAAAGAAGGCCTCTCTTACAATTGAACCGGGTTGGCCTGTTATTTCTATGGAATACCAGGTTACACTGAAATAACAGATCAGAGTGGGCAGAGACATAAGAAGCGACTGCAGGACATTTGTATAAGACAGAACAATTGTAACAGCGGTAAGCGCGTTTATAATCCCCAGCATTCGAAGATCGCCAAGCCAGTAAACCCAGAATGAAAAAGCAATAAGATATGTTACGAGGTAAATTAAGAAGATAGTCCACTCCTGCCAAACCAGCAGATTTTTTGAAAAATATGTTACAGCAATTAAGACAGATGTTAGAGATAGAATAGATATTGAGATATATAAAGTGGTTTCATAAGTCAACGGTGTAAGCCCGAGGGATACAGCAATGAGTGTTTCCGTCGTTGCTATAATGTACCCGCCGAAAACCAGCAGATTCCCGCGTAAAAAAAGAGAATACCTGTCTGCAGGCACCTTTGACCGGAGGTTTAATCTGCTCATACTGGACAATCTTCAACAGGACAATCTTCTGATGTTAAAACATTCAATTTTATCATGTTTTCCTTTTTTTATAATTAAGAATTATCAATTAATATTTTTCTTAATTGAAAACCGTAGTCAATTATTTTCAGGGGTGCGTATGCGCGAAGCGCTGTGCCCCCGGAAATAAACTGCTGTATTGAAAGCTGTTATTTCTTACGGGCGACAATTATTGTTATATCATCACCCGGTTTTATATAGCCTGCGAAATTATTTAATGAACCGATTATATGGTCAAGCATTTCTCCGGCATCTGATGCATTAGAATTCTCAATGGCATCAATAAGCCGGCTTGTACCGTACTGAATGCCCGCAGAGTTCCTGCTTTCGGTTAAACCATCACTGTAGAAAACAAGAAAATCGTCTCTCTTAACTTTAAAATTCAGAGAATTAAACTGCTGACAAGCCATAGTAATCCCCAGAGGATGACCCTTAAAACTGCTCAAAGAATCAGTTATTACCCTGACACTCTTCGATTCAGCCTGATAGTGGAGAAGGTCCGGGTGGCCGGCGTTGACATATTCAACATCTGAATCTGTCATTCTGAGCATCAGACCTGTAATATAAAGATTAACAGCCTCAAGTTCATCATGCAGTTCATCATTGGATGATTCGAGAACAGCGCCAAGTTTTAAAGATGAGCATTTTTGAAAATTACTATATATTACAGGCTTTGCAAGAATTGTAATCAGGGCCGGAGCAACTCCGTGACCTGAAACATCAAAGAGCGATATCCCGTGAAGATTATGATCTTTTGTGTAAAAATCAAAGAAATCCCCCGAAACTGCACCATATGGTCTTGTTATAAATGCCATATCCCAATCGGTCACAGCAGGTGTCCTTCTCGGGAAAATCACCTCCTGTATTTCACTTGCAATGTCCATTTCAATTTCAGACATCAACTGCTCTTTTTTCAGCTGTTCATTTGTAAGGGATAAATCATAATTAAGCTTTTCAAGCTCTGCCTTGACAGCATGAAGAGCATCTCTTTTTTTATTTATAAAATATGCGGCGGAAGATACAAGTATAAAAGAGGGGAAAATACTGATCGAATAAAAAGCTTCCTGAGCAATAGATCCGGTCTGACCGGCAATTATAATAGAATACCATGTAACTAAAATATAGTTTAAAAGAGTACCCGCAGAAATCAGAACAGACTGAACGAGGTTGGTGTAATACAGTACAATAGTAATGATGGTCAGAGCATTAATTAATGCTAAAAACCTCAGATCTGCAAGCCTGTAAACCCAAAGAGAAAAACCTATCTGACATATAATTAGGGTTGTACCGAAAATTGCCCATTCATGCCATACAAGAAATTTTTTTTTAATATATGTTATCAGTATAAGAAGTGAATTCATAACAGTTACAAAGACTGCAATAAATATGGCATTTCTGTATGTTACGGTATGGAGCCCCAGATATATTGCAGCAAATGTCTCTAAAATCGCTATTGAAGAACCGGCAGTTATAAGTAAACTTCCTCTAATAAACAGGGCATTTCTTTCAGCCGGAATGGGGGATACCAGATAATTCTTAATCATTTTAAATTTCCCTGTTTTAATATCATGGAAGCAATACTATAATAATTCAGATTAACCGTGTAAGACTGCAACAATTGCTGTGACCGGATAGATTTTCATTAAAATTTTCACACTCACCCCCGGCTATCGCCGCGCCCCTCTCTTTGATGAGAAAAAGAGGGGCTACGTAAAACAAATTATTCCCTTGAAAAACACAATAAATTCCCTGTTTAAACTCCCCTCTCTTTCTTTCCAAAGAGAGGGGTGAGTTCGGAAAATTTGCGACTTTATAAATCAATTTTTTAATTAATAATCATCCGGTTACAGCACTAATTTATGATACAATATAATTGATTAAGAAATAACAGTATAATAATTTCTATAGTGTATTTATATAATAAAAGTGTACAAAAAAAATCAACCAGAATAGCCTAAACAGGCTTTTTTTTCATTTTTTTAGCAATTATTACTGAATAGAATTCTTAGTACAAAAAACAATATATATCCACCTCCTTCGGTGGCGGAGTGAATAGAGCTTTTTAATTTATAAAGATAATGAATAAATACTTATTCTTTATAAAAATAAAAAATAACCGCTATAAAGTCCAAATAGTTTGACAACAGTCATTTTTAAAAAATATAATGCATCACTATGATTATGGATCCTGAAAAAATAAAAGATATGCTGTCCCGTCTCCCTCATGAACCGGGTGTTTACCTTATGCTTGGAAGTGACGGGGCAATTATATATATCGGAAAAGCTAATTCCCTGAAAAAAAGGGTCACATCGTATTTCCAGAAAAAAGATCACGATCCGAAAACATCCATACTTGTAAAAAATATTTCGGATATAGAATACATTGTAACAGATACCGAAATCGAAGCGCTCCTCTTTGAGAGCAACCTGATAAAAAAACACAAACCGAAATTCAATGTCCGCCTGAAAGATGACAAGAGATATCCATATATTGCAGTAACAATGAATGAAGAGTACCCGAGAGTAATCTACACAAGATATATCAACAGAAATACAGATAAATATTTCGGTCCATATACAGATGCACGGGCGGCAAAAAACAGCGCCGCAATGATAAACAATCTTTTTAAACTCAAAACATGCAGACGACCGCTCCCCCTTAAGGATGACGAAAGGCCATGCATCAATTACCAGATAAAAAAGTGTTCCGGCGCATGCCGGGGGATTATTACTAAGGAAGAGTACCGCTCTCTCATTGATGATGCTGTGAATTTTCTTGAAGGTAATATCGACCCTGTGATGAACAGTCTAAACAGCAGGATGAAGGAGTATTCTGAGAAAATGAATTTTGAAAAAGCCGCATCGGTCAGAGATATTATTTACGACATTCAGAAGATTTCACAGACACAGAGTGTTGATATACCAACGGTTATTGATCAGGACTGCATCAGCACCGGAATCTTCGGCGGTGAGGCGATTGTTGTACTCTTTGAATTCAGGCACGGAATTCTTACCGGGAGAAAAATCAATATTTTTGACAACGCGGAGTATTCCACTCCTGAAGAAATTCTACGGATTTTTATTCTCGATTACTACAGGGATAAAGAAATTCCCGGGAGAGTTGTAACGGAATATGGAGTTCCCGATTATAAACTAATTGCGGAACATCTCTCGGAGAAGAGCGGAAAGAAAATTTCACTTGTTCAGGCGGGTTCACAGGATGACAAGGGGATTATGAGCATGATACGGAAGAATATCGATATAATTGCGGCTGACAGGAAGTCGACGGAAGAGAATAATCCTGCGGCAGGTCTTCTGGAGCTTAAAGACACTCTGGCCCTGAATAGTGAACCCGACGTAATGGAGTGTTTCGATATTTCAAATTTTCAGGGTACAGATTCAGTTGCGTCAATGGTTCAATTCCGGCTGGGGAGAGCCGACAAGAGCAATTACCGGAGATATAAAATCAGAGGTTACGAATCATCCAATGATCCGGGGATGATTCACGAAGCAGTTTCAAGGAGACTGCAGTATCTGGTAAACGAAAATCTGGAGCTGCCCGATCTTATTGTAATAGACGGCGGTCCCACTCAGCTGACAAGGGCAATTGAAGCGGCGGCAAATTTTAACCTGGATATCAATATTATATCAGTTGCAAAAAGATTTGAAGAGATCTATACGGCCCCGGATACCACTCCGATCAGACTGCCCGAGAACTCCCCTGCCCTTAAACTTATTCAGCGGCTGCGCGACGAAGCTCACCGTTTTGCAGTTACCTATCACAGGAATCTGCGGGACAAAAAACTCACATCTTCAGTACTGGATAAAATTCCCGATATTGGTGATAAAACAAAAAAACTCCTTCTTAAACATTTCGGTTCAGTGGAACAGATAAGCGAGGCAACTCTGGAAGAACTGGCATCTGCAGAGGGGATTGGAGATAAAACTGCACGGAAGATTTACGATTTTTTCAGGAATAGATGACAAATAACGCTATTTTAAGAATGTTACAACATTTTCGATTAAATTGAACAACCTTACCCTTCGGCTCCGCTCAGGGAGCGGTATCTGAGCTGACCGCGCAACATATATTCTGGCTGAGCGGAGCCGAAGCCTGAAATGAGATGATTACCGGGTCGCTGCCTTGATAATACCTCATTTCAGGCGTTTGCAAAGCATACGCACCTCCGATAAAATTACGCGGCTTACTTATGAGTTACTGAAATTTATAACTGCTCAAAAACTAGTGAAATTCCTCTCCGGCGCGGAGGAAAGCAATTTCACCACCAATTTATGAGTAGTTACTGAAATTTTTTCTTTTGATATACTATTTTTCTTTACAAGCTGAACGGTTCTGTATTATTTGTTTTTATTAACTCGGGGCGTAGCGCAGCCCGGTAGCGTACTTGAATGGGGTTCAAGTGGTCGGAGGTTCGAATCCTCTCGCCCCGAATAGAAAGCTCTGATTATATCAGGGCTTTCTCGTTTTTACGCATAACGCACTGTTAGTCCCACTACTTTCGTTGCACATATATTGCACAGCCTAAATAACACGTTTAATCTTTACTACATTATCCATTCTACCTGCTTTTTCCTGAAGATCGTGTCTGGAGAACATGGCATATCTTTTTTGTGTTGTCTGAATAGACTCATGCCCTAATAAGCTCTGAATATCTTCAAGACTTACACCCTGATCAAGTAGAGTCTGAGCATAAATATGACGCAGGTCATGAAAATGCAGGTCTGTACCATCACTTATTTTTCTGAAAGAAATCATATTCAAAAGCTTACCCCACTGTTTCCGGAGAATGTTATCAGTATATTCTCCAACAACCAGAGAACTGTTATTCTTCATAGAAGACAGTATCTCCATTGCTGCAGGAGTTATGGGAACAATCCTTGCCTTTTTGGATTTAGTCTTGTGAGCTGAAAGCCTTATAAAGCGCGAATCAAAATGCACTTCAGACCAATCAAGAGTGAGTATCTCTTTTTTTCTCATACCGGTCAAAAGAGCGATTACAATAACATTATAAAACTGTCTGTCGATTGTTTGCGCCTTGAGTAAAAACTCTTCAAGCTGCTCCCTTGATATCCTGACTTCGCGCTCGTTATTTTCTTTAAGTTTAGTCAGAGCAACCGGATTGATAGTGTTGATATATTCCTTACGTATGCAGTATGAAAAGAACGAAGAAAGGCAGGCCAGATCCCGATTGATTGTAGCATTGCTCACCTTACCTTTTACCCTGGTATTAGCATGTAATGCAAAGACCTTATTCCTTCTCCACGTAATGAAATCATCAACATGCGATCGTCTGAAATCAGAGAGTAAAATATTCTTAAAGCAGCTTTTAAACCTCAGTATGGATCTTGATTCGGCATTTAAAGCTTTTGCAGATTTATTTTGCTCCACATGTATTAAATATTCATCTAAAATTTCAAAGAACTTGAACTGCTTTGTTACGCCTAAAAGAATTTTACCTTCCCATTCCCTGAAGAGTGCATCCACCGCAGATTTACGGCACGTGACAACCTTCCGAAACTGATCCCCCTTAAATCTGATATAGAACTGATATTTTATATAACCCTTTTCTACACCGGACTGGTCTGTTACTTCTTTGTAGCCCATTTAAACCCTCCTGTACTGCAAAAGAGGGCACATTGTGATATGGTCACAATATGGCCCTCTTATAATGTTTCGTCAATATTTATTTGACCAGGTGATTATGTTTGATTGCTGCAATAACCTCTTCCGGATCGAAGAGATATGACTTTTTAGACGGTGAGTATGCCGGGATCTTCTTCTCCCTCACCATCTTGCGGATTGTCCAGATGGGAACTCCGATTATTTCTGAAAGTTTATCTGATGTAACCAATTGACTCATTGACACTCCTCCTGTTTCAATTTATGGACTGATAATCCAATACACTGAAACATGTCAACTTAAATACGGTTAATATAAATATTTTCCAACGATAAACCGGTTAAAAATTGGTTTAATATATTTTTAGCAATTAATAACTTTTTTGAAACATTAATTTACCTATTTTTACTGACATTCGACACTATATTTTTTAATAAAATATTGAATATACAAATATGTTATATTTGTTAACAGTCGGTGAAGCAAGGAGGCTCACCTATCCTAATTTAGTCAGGAGTTAATTCATGGATGAATTAAAATCAACCAACCCAAAATTAAGCTTTTACCTTGATAAAATAATTGATGTTCTAAAACTAATTAAAGAGAGCGTCTCTCCTCAAGACTCTTCTCCATATTTTGCTTGTACTGATCCAGAGTTGACTGCATCATCTCTACTATCTGAAGAACATTCTCCATGATCTTCACCTGGATATCTTCCGGCATATGTTCAACGAGCTGAGCAATTGTAATCCATCGCGGATCAACCCCGGTAATATTCTTAAAGTCGGTATCATTTATAAAAAATCGATAAAGCGGTAGTTCCGGTGCGACCTTCTCAATATAATTTGCAATAACGTCTATCTGCGGAGAATGATTTCGTTCAATATTTGACAATGTAGTCTGAGGGAGATCCATCATCTTTGCACATACGGTCTGAGACAGACCTTTATCCTCTCTTAGTTTTCTTAATTTCAAACCATAATGTTCCATTCATTTAACCTCTCGATGTATATTCTAATCTTATTTCGGAATAAATCAATAAAAATTTAGCTATTTAACCAATTTTTCGTTGACTTTTAACATTATTTCCGCTTAACAGTTTACAAACTAATTTTATAATGGTTAAAATGTATGGATATTAAAATCAAAACACGTAAAGTCACACGCAGTTTCTATATCCCCATCACAATTCTTGATGAGGTCGAGGAGATTACACGACCAGCTAAAGGGATGAATGTTAACAAAGCTGTAAACGAAGGTTTAGTATTATGGCTAAAAAAACAAAAGGAGGATTAGTATACCAATGAATGACCTTCAAATCTTCAATTACGAATCAAAACAAATCCGCACAGTAATAATAAACAATGAACCCTGGTGGGTTGCTAAAGATGTATGTGATATTCTTGAATTAAACAATATCACAGAATCATTAAGAAGAATTGATCCATCCGACCTGACTTCAATTAAATTGAACTCAGGTGGCCAGAATAGGGAAATGATGATTGTTAACGAATCCGGCCTTTATTCTCTAATTCTCAGATCAAACAAACCCGAAGCAAAAAACTTTAGAAAATGGATCACCTCTGAAGTTCTCCCCTCCATACGTAAAACCGGACAGTACAACATAGAAACAGATCCCTCAAAGTTAATAGCACAGGCCGTACTTGTTGCTAACAGAATCCTGGAAGAACAGAGGCCCCTTGTCGAATTTGCAAAGTCAGTGAGAGAATCAAAAAACGGAGTACTTGTCCGTCATCTTGCAAAGAACCTACGCCCGGCGACCGGAGAAAAACGTTTATACGAATGGTTAAGGCAGAATAAAATAATTATGCCTGAGTCTACTGAACCATATCAGCAATACATCGACAGCGGATATTTTGAAATGAGAGAGAATGTCTTCGATGTTCCCGAAGGTGGAAAGCATATCTCATATACCTCGCTTGTAACCGGTAAAGGACAGATCTATATCGAAAAAAAATGGAGAGAACAGCATGAACGACCTTCATTCAGCAATTCAAAACATCCGGAGAACTTTAAACATACAGGTTCAGAAAGGGAACCGGAACGCGGAGTTCCTGCTCTTACATCTTCCGGACATAAAAAGATTAAAGAGGAGGCCTTAAACTGATGAATACACGTTTTGATCGAGGTGCATACAACACATCAAACTCAAAATGTAAAGTATGCAAAAACCCGGCAGTACAGCCTTTTACTGAAGGAAAACCGTATTGCGTAAGGTGTAATATTTCAATTCCTGAATGGATGATATCCGGGAGGGGACGATGATCATTAAAACAACAATACCTCTTCATGGAGATACACCCAGTCTTATTAAACGTGAAAACGGAATTACATATTATTATTACAGGAAGGTGAAGTAATGACCGGAATTGTAAAATCGGAACAGAATGAAATAATTACTCCTGAGAAGATTAGTGAATACATGAATGTATTCGGAATAGCTGCAAATCTCACAGACATTGAAAAGAGACAGTTTACCGAAATTGCAACTGCTTATCAGCTGAACCCCTTCAAGCGGGAGATATACTGCATCCCCTATATGAGCAACGTACAGAAGCCTGATGGCACCTGGGAGAAAGAACGGAAGCTATCAATCATTACCGGGTATGAAACGTATCTAAAGCGAGCTGAAAGGCTTGGCCGGTTGAACGGGTGGAATGTCCAGGTTGCAGGAGATGGAGACAAGCGCGTTGCCAGGATCACAATTCACCGTAAAGATTGGGAACATCCATTCACCCATGATGTACACCTTTCTGAGTACAAAGAGAATAATAAAATGTGGAAAGAGAAACCGATGACCATGCTGAAGAAAGTGGCAATGGCTCAGGGATTCAGACTTGCCTTCCCGGATGAGATGGGGGGACTTCCATATGCCGAAGAGGAGCTTCCCGATACAATGACAAAAGAAACGAAGCTGCCGGAGCCCTCCTCTCCTCCGCCGCCGGATGTTACGCCCGATGCACTGAAGAATAATAAAGGTGAGATTGAGCTTGAAAACGGAGATCATAAAGAGACCATGAAGAGACTCGGGAAATGTAGAAATGAAATTCACATTCAGACATTTCTTAAGCTTAGAGAGAAACGTATCTGGACCGGGGAGGAACTTAAAGAGCAGGATAACTTTATCTCAATCCTTAGAGATCAATGGAAAGCTGAAGCAGATGCAGCAAAGAATATGAAATAAGGAGACATAACCAGTGGATACTTTATCAGAAATCAGAATAAACAATGTAACCCTGTCCGATTTAGGGAACAATCCAAACACCTTCCCTGAAGAGGTAATATGCGCCGGTCTCGATGTAATCAAAGATATCAAATTAAAACTTAGAGAGATTGAACAGAACATGACAGCCAATCTGATCAATCGAATGAGAGAGGACAATGCAACAAAGATCCGATTTATAAACCCCCGGGGAGAAGAGAGAACTCTTACCCTGAAAAATGCGTCTCCAAAGCTTAACGGTGATATTAAAGATCCTGAAGTATTTATCAGAAATTCAGGATTCATTCCGGAAGCTCTTGGTGAATATAAATTCGTTCCTTTTTCATGGGGAAAGATCAAGGAGCTGCGGAAACAGGGCGGAAACATTCAGCTGGTATGTGACGAGCTTTATAAAGCAGGTCAACCGAGTATCGAGATTAAGTGAGGATAAATGGACGATAATCGAAAATCATATTACGCCATAATCCCGGCCAATGTGAGATATGATAAACGGCTCTCACCAAATGCAAAACTCCTCTACGGGGAGATCACGGCTTTATGCAATGAAAAAGGTTACTGCTGGGCGAGTAATGCTTATTTTGCGAATCTCTATGATGTATCAAACAGGTCAATAACATCCTGGATGAAGAGTCTTAAAGATCACGGATATATATCTATCGAAATTATATATCGCGAGGGTACGGAAGAAATTCTCCATAGGTATGTAAGAATTCTTCATGGGGGTATAGAAGAAAAACAGCATACCCCTATAGAAGAAAACTTCCAGGATAATAATACAGTTATTAATAATACAATTAATACTACATGTGAAGAGGGGGAAAAGCGTAAACGCTTTATCCCACCCACACATGAGGAAGTTGCAGAATACTGCAACAATAACCCCTACCCTATAAATATTGAATCATTTATAGATTTTTACGAAGCGAAGGGCTGGAAAGTTGGTAATACTAAAATGTCGGACTGGAAAGCTGCTGTAAGAAATTGGTACAGAAGAGATAAAGGTAAGCCGCCATCAAGAGCTAAACCGAGCATCGAGGAAAATCTGGAACGATTCAGGAGGATGAGTGATGAATTATGAAAAATTCATGACTGCTCTTGTGGAAGTTTACGGAGTCTATAATTCACCGATCCTGGAAAAGCTGACATTTAAATATATCAAGGAACGTTGGAGAGAATCAGAACTTGATGATGTGTTTAAAAGACTGATACTTGTAAAATCGGCGAAGTTCAAAACTCCCCCTGACCCTGCGGAGCTTGAAGAGCTTTTCTTTGCGAAGTCAGAAAAAGACTATGAAGCCGAAGCCCTGGGATGGTGGAGCATGATCACCCGTACAGGGAACAGCCTTGATGATGTGATTATATCAGACATCCGGGCACAGTCAGCCATAGAAGATATGGGGGGATGGGCCCTGTTCTGCCAGAGAAACCCGGAGAACGAACACTTTCACCAGGCTAAATTTATTAAGTGGTTTATCATGTATAGTCAACACAAACCGGAGAGAGAAATGCAGATCTTAATCGGCGACAGCGTAAAGCGAAAAACTCCGCTGATGTTTGGAGATAAGGAGAAATGCAGACAGTTCTTACAGTTAACCGGGCATAACCCTTCACAGGTTTTAAAAATTGCAGATCAAATAACAAAGGAGATGAGAGTATAATATGGCAACAGATATAAACAGAGTCCTGATCATCGGAAGGCTTACGAGAGATCCCGAAATGAGATACACACCGGCCGGAACAGCGGTATGCAGCTTTGCAGTAGCGAACAGTAAAACATACTCACAGAATGGAGAAAAGAAAGAACAGGTTTCTTTTATCGATTGTGTAGCATGGGCTAAGCTTGCAGAGGTAATAGTCGAATACTGCAGAAAAGGTTACAGAGTGGCCATTGACGGAAAACTGGTTCAAAGAAGATGGCAGGATGACAGCGGAAATACCAGGTCAAAGCTCGAAGTCCAGGTTGAAAATATACAGTTACTTCAGGGAAAAACCGGAGAGACACAAAAGCAGCCTGCAGCAGAAACGGGTAATATGTTTAACGGAACCGATGTTTCCGGAGAGGATTTTGAAAATCCTTTTGCAGATGATGACATTCCCTTCTGAGGTACTTAATGAAAATCGAGAAGATTATTATCCGGAGAGGCAAAGGGGATTTTTTAAGAATCCCCGGAGTCTGCCTTATGTCAAAGGTCAGGTTTGATGACCAGGGTTTACCCTTCAGGGAGTATCATATAGATCCTGCACAGATTGAAACGATCATTGAAGGATATGAAAAACATGCTAAGTATTTGAATGACTACATCAAAAAACTTAGCAGAATGCTTGAGGAGAAGCGGCCGGATCAATCAGAAATGAAGAATCAAATAGAAACCGGAAACAGATTCGGCGGCGGATATGGAGATTAACAGATGAAAATTACACTGCTTAAAAAACCGGTTCTTCCGGAGGATGTTGGAACAGTGGCACTGGTTCCGGTAATGCCTTCTGATGTAGATAATGTCAATAAATTCGGCGATGGGGAAATTATCCAGGCGGAGGTTAAGAGGGACCGGTTTTATCCGTTGACGCAGAAGTATTGGGCCCTGTGTAACCTGGTGGCGAATAATTACCGCCGGGAGGGGCTTGAAATGCTTGATCACAAGAATGTTGTGGATGAATATATTAAGCTAAAATTAAATGTGATTGAGAGCCGGATTGTTTTTCCGGATGGGCGGATTCATGTCAGAACCGGGAGTATTGCGAATAAGGCGAAAGATAAGGATGAATTTCAGGAGTTTTACGACAGGGCTGTTGAGGTTATGGAGTGGATCTCGGGGATTCCCAGGTTTGAGTTGGAGTTAAACTGGCATGAGTATGAGTGTGTGGTGCAGTGATTCCAGATTAATTGTGCCACAGCCTGTGGCACAATTGGATCAAAGAAAGAGCTTGAAATCTAAATCTTTTTTAAATCTTTTTTAAATCTCTTTTAAATCTCTTTTAAATCTCTTTTAAATCTCTTTTAAATCTCTTTTAAAAATCAACTTTATGATTTAACCCATTTTGGCTTTGTATCAGTACCAATATTCTTGATTTTATTTGTGATTCGTAATTCTGATAAGAGATTCGTTATTTTATTTTTCTTTTGTTTGTCATCCATTAAATCCGGAAGTTTTGTCCACAGAAGATCATCTACATCTTTTCTTTCCATAAATTTATGCTGATCAATTGCTTTCATAATAAGATCAAGATAATAGTTTTTATCAAATGCCTTATTCTTTGAATATGCTGCCTTCTGACCTGTTTTTTGAGCAACTTTCAATGATATATAGTAATTCGGTTTTCGGCCTTCTATGAGTCCTTCAGAACGTAAATGCTTTTCTTCTATATCAGATAGAGATTTATTTTTTTGAACTTTATCAAGAAGAATTATTTCATCAAGAGTTAGATCGGGATCCCGGGCAAGCAGCCTGGCATATTCTATATCAAGAACTTTACCCGTGATGGTCAATTTAACTTTTTCATCTGAAAGATCATAATCCGGCATAGGGAAGAATCTTTGTCTTTGAAAATTGTACATTTTACGGATACCGCCCCCGGCTGTATCGACCATTTTAAGATTAAACATAGCTGTTGCTAGAAACCTGTTTCTGTAATACTCTTCAGGGGCATCTTCCCGGACAACACGTTCAACATCACCAGGTATAAAACTCCCTAAATTAGTAAATATCAGCTGGTCATCCATTTCAACTACATTGATCATACCACCCTTTGTATAATCCTGATGTGCGATACTATTATTTATTGCTTCCCTGAGTGTATATGGTTCATACTGGTCTATTTCCTCCGGAAACAGAGTGCCATCTTTGATATATCGATATTTCAAATTTCTAACTTTGGCATATACTTTATCAACAGCAAGAAGAAAAGGAAGACCAAATATTGCATAATCCTTATCATTGCCGCGTGAATCTTTCAACAGCCAACGTATCTTAGGATTTGCAGGCTGGATAAAATGTTCAGATTCATCTTTTCCGAGAAGAAGTAATGTAGTTCTGGTTATTTTCCCTTTTACAGTAAGTTTTGCTTTATTAAGAAATGTTATAATATCCCATGAATCTATTTCTACAGCTTTATCAGGAAATTTAGTTTTAAAATTGAGTCTTGCAGTCTGGATTGCATTAATATCAAGATCGTCAACTGTTGCACCCATAACTATCTCAGCGCTCCAATCTTCAAGTGTAGCCTGTTGTCTGATTCTTTCTATTTCTTCAATGTTCAAAGGTGAAAGCGATTCACCATTACGGCCGAAATAATGACCATCAAAATTAATTGGCAAACCCCGAGGAGCAGCTGGAATTTGAAACATGACAACACGACCTTCTGAACGAGGGATTTCATATATTTCAATAAACGTTATCCGGTTATTTATCTTGTTGGCAAGTTCATCTTTAAGGCTATCCAGATCTTTACGATTTGAACGATAATTTGACCCAACAATTTTATGGTGCTTGTCTTCAACTCCAAATACAAGCCAGGCATAGGGTTTTCTTTTAAGGTTTGCCTCATTACTGAGCGCAGAAAAATACTTACCAATTTTTTCAAAGCTATAATCATTTTTAGCTTCTTTAAATTCAACAACTTCGGTTTCTGCGGGTAGATTAAGGAGGTTATCTAATATATCATTAAGTTCTTTGGTTTTCATTGTTACCTGTCACAATTTCAATCTATTTATAAAAATGCCTTCTGGTATTAATTATTAATATAGACAATGATGTTACCCGCTAGTTATTTTAACAGTATCTTTTTCAATTTCCTGTTTACAACCTTCTTCCCATATTTTTCTACTACGATCAACAAACTCAAGGTATTGTTTAATATGCTTAAAAGATTCGCTATTACGACATACTTCTATATAGAACTTCTGCAGATGAGAAAGATACCCATTTAAAATGTCATAATACATTTCAAGTCTTAAAACTTCAAATTTTGAATTATGAATAAGTCTAACGATGTTTGAAATATGTAATACAAAATTTCTAAAATCATAGAGATATTTTTTATTAGCATCCAGATATTTATCTACATCATGGATTTCAAATCTTTTAACTTTATCATAATCACGCCATAAATTCTTTAAATTATTAGTAAAGTATGAAGCACCTGACTGGCTATTAAAATCATATAAATTAATAATGTTCGAAATTTGATTTAACATGTTAAAAAATGTCGTTTCAAAATTTTGAATGTTCATTATTTCAATCTGATTGCTAACAAGTTTTTTTTGTTCATTTGCTTCTTCTCTTGCAGAGATCAATTCTTTATGCTGAAGATGAATAGTATATAATAACGCCATAAAGCTCAAAAAAGCAAAAGTTGAACCAAGAACTCCTCCCATGTAATCACCGAATACTCCGGATGTAACTTGATACCCTTGTGAATAACAGATAAATTTATGGTAATATAACCAAATAAATAAAATGAAACCACAGATTAAAAAGATCATCAGAATGATCCATTTGTATTTTTTTATAAATTTCATATTGTAGACTCACCATCCACAGCCTTGTTCTTTTTTTTCTTCTCCACTTTAAACATCCCTGCAGTATACTTTTCATAAAGCTCAAATAAAAACTCTATCCGCTTTGTTTCATTAACAAACGGCTGGCTACGGTAACAGAGATCAACTGCTTTATCAAGTTCGTTGTGAGCTTTAACAAGTTTCGGCGGCATAGTCAATGGATCATATAAATCTGCAAGTGAACTGTCAGGGAATTCTTTCCGGACATCAAGGACAGCCTGAGCTTTATCTTCAACCAGTTTGATATTTTTATCGCTTGGATTTTCCGGCCAGGGGTAGTTGTTATAGACAAGATTAGTATATCTGAAATCACTTTTCATTCGACCACACGTATACTTCACCCAAACCATGTGATCTAATGATGATAAAACACCAAAATGATATAAATTTGCATTTGGAATAGCACTCACTAAATCAGTAATTATTGTGTTTTGATCAAAAAAGCCCATTGGAATATATTTTCTATTTTCACTTG
Source organism: Spirochaetae bacterium HGW-Spirochaetae-5 (assembly GCA_002839285.1). Classification (GTDB taxonomy): domain Bacteria; phylum Spirochaetota; class UBA4802; order UBA4802; family UBA5550; genus WRGT01. Next base: position 103,004 of record PGXT01000001.1, read on the forward strand.
ATAATTTAGGAATGACTAAAAAATTGGACTGAGGTTGCCTGTTATCACCGAATAAATGAGGTTTGTCAACACAGCTTTTTTTTGACATACCACCATTCTCTCTATCTTCTTTAACAGCTTTTAATCGGCGAAGAATATATTTCATGTTTTTTAATTCCGTTGGTGTAGCATCGACTAACCAGAGACAATATCTCTTTTCATTATAAAGAAACTCTCTTGCTCCGATAAGAGGTTTAATAAATTTTCCAGAGAGAGGTTCATTGTTTAAAAGTTCATCTTTTTCTGATGGGGTCAAGCAAAGATGGCCACCATCTAGTGGTTTACTCCCGATTATAAAAGGTGGGACATCGCAAATCGGATTAGGAGTTTTATTAATAAGCACATCTTTTGCATCTACAAGGTATGAATTAATATTTTTTACTTTTAATTCATGCGCTTCGCCTTTTATGTCCTCATAATAAAAAATACATTTATTATCGGTATCTATATTTGCAAATCCAATGATCACACAATAAACAGCCGCATTGCCTTTGGCTTCATTACTCCACTTAAAAGTACGATGTGCAAAATGAATTTTAATACCAAATTTATTTATCAGTTGTCCCCAAAGGATACTTGTTTGTTCACCCTGAACAATTGAGTTGGTGGAAACCAAACCCGTTTTAATATTAGTGTTTTGAATATATTTTGCTGCTTTCATATACCAACCAGTAACATAGTCAAGCAATCCACAACCATCTGAATTATTAAAAATAGTAGTAATTTCCTCACGTTGACTTGCATTCATAAACTTAGAACCGATAAATGGCGGATTCCCTAATATATATGACAGTTCACTCTTTGATACTATGTTCTCCCAATCAATTCTAAGCGCGTTACCTTGTATTATATTTGCAGATTTCTTAAGAGGAAGTCTTGCAAAGTATTGACCGAATTCGTTGCTTATTAATAAATTCATCTGGTGGTCTATAAGCCACATCGCAACCTGGGCTATCTGCGCAGGAAACTCTTCACATTCTATACCGTACATCATATCAACATCAAGAAGAACAATTTCATTAATGTTCAGATATACCTGTCCATGTTTGTTCAGAGTCCGAAGGATTTCCAACTCAAGAAGGCGAAGTTCCCTGTAGGTTATAACAAGGAAGTTTCCGCATCCGCAGGCAGGATCAAGAAATTTCAATTTGCTTATTTTTACATGCAGCGCTTGAAGTTTATTGTCACTGTTCTTTGACGCTTCAAATTCTTTCCACAACTCGTCTAAGAAAAGAGGTCTGATAAGTTTAAGAATATTTTTTTCTGAAGTATAATGTGCTCCGAGGTTTCTCCGTTCTTCCGGATTCATTACACTTTGGAACATAGCACCGAAAATCGCAGGAGATATTCTGCTCCAATCAATATAACAGCATTCAAGAAGTGATTGCCTCATCTTTGCGTCAAAACTTGCTATAGCAAGATTTTCTTCAAAAAGCTTTCCATTAACATAAGGGAATGCCTGCAGCTGCTCATCAAGATTTTTAAATCTTTTATCTTCACTTGTATTAAGCACCTGAAAGAGTTCCTGTAATCTACTTGCAAGATCACTCCCATCTTCACTTGTACGCTGCTCAATATAATCCTGAAACTGCTGCTTATTAAAAATAGCCGTATCTTCAGCGAAAAGACAGAAAAGAATTCTTACAAGATACAACTCAAGAGCATGGCCCTCATATCCAATTTCCTTTAATCGGTCATGAAATTTACCCATCAGTTCTGCAGCTTTAATATTTACCGGATCCTGTTCTTTATATATCTTTTTCTGATAGCCTGCTATATATGAAAATCGATCCACATTATGAATTAGTTCGTTGAGTTTAAAACTGGCTGTTGTCCCCTCTTCAAGATCATAAAGATTAAAGTTTTCAAAATCTGAAATAAGAATCAATTTAGGTAGTTCACTTTGCTTTAAACCTTGAATATATTCCATCGCCTGGACATAGGCTTTTTCAAGGTCTTTACCCCGGCTTTTCATTTCAACAAGAATATTCTGTTTCCAGAGAAGGTCAATATATCCATCACGATCATCGAGTTTTTTTACTCTATGTTCAAAAGAACCGAATTTCCGGCTTTCTATCCCAAATACTTTAAAAAAATCTGATAAAAATGGTTTTGCGTCAGCATCTTCATTTGAAGCATCAGCCCATGTTGTAGAAAACTCAACTGCTTTGTTTTTGATTTCGTTCCAGCTTAATGGCATTATTTATTCCTTAATATTACATTCTTCTAAATTGTGACCTAGAAGACTCATAACCCTTGATCAAATTTCTTACATCTTTTACGAAATCATTAAATGCATCAATCTTCTGCTTTTCACCAACGCAGTGTACTTCAATAAAATATATGCGAGGAATGGACGTAACATATACCATTCCTTTAGAAGACCCATCTAATAACCACCAAAGCGTATCACCTCCAAAATCAAAGAAAATGGGTGTATTACTATCTTCCCATTCGCGTAGCAACACACACTCATCCGAATGTACTCTCCATACTTTTACATTTGATCCAAATGGTTTACTCGAATTCAATGTTTTCGAAAATTGTTCAATATCTCTCTTTCTTCTTGTTCCATCAACAACCCATATTGGTTTACCATAAAAAGCATTGCGAGCCCGACGTTCTTCAGGGTTAAGAAAAGAATGTTGGAATTCTATCACCCATCCATTATTAGTTTTTATATCAGCAATATGCTTTTCACCGTTTTGATCATAATGTATCACTTCTTGCCAATCGACAGGAAATTTTTCTTTCCAGGAGCGATGCCATTCCGTTTCGTTCTCCCACCATGGATCACAATTCCTCTTGCCTTTATGAGACCAATGATGAATTTTTAGTTCCCCACACTTCGAAATCAATTCAGAACCGCAGATAGGGCAAACGCCTTTAGATCCTTTTGTTGCCTCAGCTTTTTCGTTATTGATTAATGCAAATTTCATTGTATTTATCCTGCACTATTTAAAACTTAATTCAAAAAAACATTTTATTGCAGGTGATAGTATCTTATTGTTGGTTCCAATGTTCCGTATATCAGCACAAAAGCCACAATATTCTTTTTGTCTATTGTGAACCTGGAAATAAATAGGTCACCGAACACTAAATTGTAATCATTAAGTTCTTTATGTATTTGATCTAATATTTCGTTTTCAATTTCCTTTTTTGGCTTAAACGGTTCTATTTTAGATAATGTCTTTTTGTTAAATGATTTCTCGAGTATCACATCAAAGACCGATTCACCATATGCTTGAATATGTGATCCAAAACTGCCCACGTACTGAAGTGCTGAAATTTTCGTTGTCTCCGAATGCAGAATGTTATTTGTTGACACAAATAGTAAAAGCATAATTAAAATCACAGTTATTCTTTTCATTTTAAAAAATACCCCTTTTCTTGTTATTCCAGCATTTAGATAATATATTTTCACAGTCTGTTGTTTCTGGCCACATCCAAATTTTTGTACAATGTTTCTTAGTCGAAAACACTAAACTTTTAATGATTGAAAACCATATTAAAATCTTAATTCTCAAATTTTTCAGCTAATTTTCTAATTTGCTCTGGTACTCCCCATGAGTGAGAAACTTGGCTATTTTCGTTTATTGCATCGTTCATCTTCGCAATATGTTTACTAGTAACATATTGCGAAAAATTTATAAGCTCTATTAGACGTTTCGATTCATCAAATGAATTTGCATTCATAAGCATTTCAACCAATTTACTAGTAACTTTAGGTCCAACTAATGGATTTTGTATACAAAGTTCAAAAATTTCTTTTGCTAACAGTGATGCTGTTTTTCCATGGCCTTGTAATGCTTGATATTTACCAATAAAACCGTATGGATCCAAACCTTGTCTTACTGCTATAACTTGTAGCTGTCTCCCTATAGCAACCCCGACTTCCTGATCGCACCAATTACTTTCCTTGAAACCTGGTGATAACAAAGCTATAAGTGCATCCATAGTTGCTAAAGCTGATTGAATTTCTATTTGCCATTCTTTTGTGGGCTCTATATCTTCATGCGCGATAAACGCTGTGATACCAAATTTTCTAAGTTGATTTCGCAACTTAGAAGTTTCTACTTTTGTAGTTGCTAAATGACTCAAAAATATTCTTGCATCACTTTCTTCCCAAAAAGAAGGTGATGATGATGTTTCAAGTTCACTAGCTAACCCTAAATGTTTTGCAAGATCAAGAAGTGACTCATCCAGAGCATCATTAAGCATTTCAACAACATAACGCTCTTTGTCACTGCCCGACCATTGATCTGTCCACGGCAGGCCAAACTGTTTCAAAGTAAGATCCAAAAGACCCCAATCTTCCTTAGCTAGTTCTTTTGATATTTCTTTTATATGTTTTATTCTTTCTGATGGACTCATGTTATTCTTAATCCTTAATTACTTCTTTGCATCTTTCACATATCCATCTTGAAGAAACACGTTTTACAACAACTTGCATTTCACAACTATCACAATATGCAAGCTTACCATTCCGTTTCGTGCTGCCAATAATTAACTGAAATATACCTATTGCAATCAGTACCCATGAACCAATATTTAAAAAATCAAGTGCTTCTTTTTTAAGATACCATCTATTGTTTTCATATGAATCGTAAGTATTTAAAAGCGTTTGAAACATATTGTCGGAAATTAAACTGGATTGATCATGTTCCGGAATAAATATTTTTAATATGTACATTCCAAGCCCTATTAATAAAAACCCAAACATTATCCCGATCGGTCGTATTTCTAATGGTGGTATTTGAGGTATATAAATATTAGCTGGTTCATTAATCTTGATTTCAGGGGATGAAGTCGATTGTTTTGCATTTTTCATTACAGGGGGTTTTTCTGGTACTGCAATCTTGTTTTTAATTTCACCTTGGTCAATGATTTCGTTCAGTTCGCCTTTAGGAGTGTAAAGAATATTTTTTATTAATATCAATATTTTTTGTATTATTAAAATAATAGATTTTCTAAAAAAGAGAACCGTTCCGCAAATTAAAAAAACTGCAATTGTTAATAATATATAAGAAATATAATTTGTCTTTTCAACGATCGATTCATTTGACAAAAGACCACTAAAAACCCATCCTTGATGAGTTTTATACTTTACTTCAGCCCAAGGCGCTGTAATACCATAAAATGTGTTTTTAAAATCAGAAAATTTTATTATCGTTACTTTTTCTTTATAAGGTATAAGAGTAATTTTTTCACAATCAACACTTGAACATTTCCGTAAATATAGACCTTCTTTAGTTGAAACATAAGCGTTGTTTATATTAGCAGAATACAGATTATTTAATAATAATAGAAAAATTAAAGATGAAATAATAAGAAGTATTTTTTTCATACTTCACTCCATTGATAGAGATTTACTTAAAAATTACAAAATGCAGAAATCAAAACAGAATCTAATTGATATTTGTGAATGCTGCCGCATCCGGAGAGCCGACCACCTACATCACAAACTCTCCCAAACAAAACTTTTCCGGAAAATTTATCCGGAATTCATTGATCATCCCGACAATCTACTGCACTACTGTGCAACATGTCACAACAATAAATCAATCATAAAATGGTCTGAGAGTGAATTTTGTGTTCATTTTAATATAAAAATTCGTAGTAAAAGCGGAAAATGATTGACAATTAATTAGTATTTTAGTATCTGCTTTATATCTCTAACTGAATCCTCATGAAAGTCTTTGACACAACTTCTTTTGTAGCCCTTGCCGAGCCGATACTCCTCCGGCTCGGCATCCATTCTATTGATTTCAGATACGATTACGAAACTCTCTGCATTGAACTTGCAGTACTTGAAAAGAAAAACTTCCGGGCATATTTAAGACAGGTAAGGCTGATCGCCGAGGATGATTTCTTCTTTTTTGCCTGGTATGTTCTTGGTCTGCCTCTCCTCCACCCATATCTGCTTGCCCGGTGTTACGAGATACAGGACACTGTTTCAGAAAAGTATTTATATATATCCGCTGCACGGGATCACTGGAAATCCGTTCTTAATACAATAGCGTTTCCAATATGGCAGACAACTATCGATCCTGATCAGACTTTTGCAATCCTAAGCTTCCAGCGTGATAAATCCCTGGGGCAGCTCATGTCTATAAAGCAGATCCTTGAAACAAACTCTCTGCTTCACCAGCTCTGGCCTAATATATTTTACGAAAGGAAACAGCAGGCCGCTAAGTGGAATATATACAGCGGTCTTTTTATCAAACGTGAAAGCACAGTAAAAGAAGGTACTTACAGCGCGTGGGGGCTTGTTGAGAATTCCCCTGTTTCGAATCACTTTGACTGGCTATTCGTTGACGATCCCGTTACCCTTGATAATACCGCAACTGTTGAGCAGATTGAAAAGGTTAAAAAGTCATACCGGATGATGGCCGGTTATGGTACACGAAGGGTAAGAATCAGGACTATCACCACCAGGTACGATGTAAATGACATTTCAGCTGATCTTTTAAAGGATAAGCGATATAAAAAGATTATTATCCCCTCCGAAGTTGATGAATCCGGTAAAGCAAAACTTGACGGTATTCCGGTATTCAAGACCAGGGAGGAGCTTGATAATATCAGACTTGACTTCGGAGACGCCGATTACTGTTCACAGATGCTGCAGGACCCGACAGCTTCAAATGAGCGCGGTCTTGATCTTAACTGGATCACTTATTACGAGGCTCTACCCTCTACAATGACAAAATATCTCCTGTGCGATCCTGCAGGGAGTAAGAATAAAACTTCAGACTCAACGGTAATGGCTGTTATCGGTTGTTCACCCCTTCGAAGATTTTTCCTGGTCGATATGATCCGGGATAAACTCGATGTTTATGAACGGTTCCAGATGCTGAAGGATATGTATATCAAACATGATCCTTATGATGTATTTTATGAAGTTCAGGCTTTAAACTCCGACCTTGAGGTTTTTGACCGGGAGATGGAAAGAGAGAAGTTTTACTTTCCCATCCAGAAATTCCAGAGCAATATCAATAACTCCAAAAAGAAGCGTATAATTTCACTCGGCAGTCTTATCCGGAAGAAAGAATTCCTTATCCCTCATGAGATATTCTACACTGACATTACAGATGTTGAAAGAGAACTTATCTCTGAATTCATAAATGAAGAGTACACCAAATTCCCTCATAACAAGGCACACGATGACATGCTCGACTGCATGGCAATGATTCAGAATGTCGATGTTGTTTTCCCTGGAGAAGTTGAGGAAGAACCTGTTAAAACAGACGGACGTAAACACCCGGCATTTACAAGAACTGAAAAAGGTGCAACCTGGCAATCCTCTTTTGTATGGTAATTCCCCATGGACGAAAAGACATTAATTAAAACTATAAACGAAGCTTCTGCCGAAGCCAAAAGCACCTGGCAGCCTCTGTTAAACAGCATTGAAGAGGAGAATCATTTCTATGTTGGGAACCAGTGGAATCATAGCGATCTGAAACGGGTTCGTAATGCGGATACAATACCGGTTACTATCAATATAATAAAGAAACAGGTGGACTCACTTATAGGGAAACGCCTATCCACCCTTACAGATTTAAGAGCATACCCTGTTGAATTCAATGATGATATTATCGCAACTCTGCTCACCCGTACTTTAAAATGGGTAACAGATCTGTGCAATGCTCAGAGTATTATTACTTCAGGTCATAAAGACCAGGTAATCGGCGGCCTGGGATGGCTTCATCCTTACATTGATTTTTCGAATGATTATGTATCGGGAGATATAAAGATCTCCCACGAATCTCCATTTAATATACTCCCTGATCCGCACTTCAGGAATCTTGATCTGTCAGACGCGGATTATCTGATTAAGTATAAACTTATTTCAAAAACAGATCTTAAAGCACTCTTCCCCGATAAGGCAAAGGATATCGAAGGTCTTAAGGGGGATGGTGATTCGATCTTTAAATTCAACCGGGTATCGGATAACCGTAAAAGCCGCGTTGTCGTCAAGGAGTACTGGTATAAATCAAATGTTAAAAAACAGATAATAGTAAACAAATATGATCCCACAGACGCGGAGGAATGGGGAGGAGATAAGGACCGGCTTAAAGTATTTCTGAACCTTAACCGTGATTTCATGCTTGTTGAAAGGAATGTCCAGGAGATCCGGCTTGCTACCCTTGCGGATGGAAAGCTGTTACTGCAGGATGTTCCAAACCCTTATAGTAAAAAGCCTTACTTCCCCTTTATTCCCATAATCGGTTATTACAACTCAAGTTCTGAAGATTGGGTTGACAAGATTGCAGGTCATGTCCGGGCGTTAAAATTCCCTCAGATGGAAAAGAATGCCCGCAGATCGGCAATGTTATCCGTGACGATGAAGTTTCCGCGCATGGCCTGGAATATGGAAGAAGGTGCCGTTAAGGATATAAATGATCTTAAACGACTTGGCGGTCGTGAAGGTGTAATAACAAGAAGACCTGGAAGAGCTCTCGATTTAATTCAGCAGGCAGGACTTCCCGCCTCAGAAGTTCAGCTTGAACAGATGTTTTCAGGGGATCTTAACCAGGTGGGGCTTGTGCCGGAGGTAATCGGAGCACCTTCAAATCTTGACAGCGCAAAGGCCATGTCACTTGTCCAGGCTACAGGTCTTATCCCCGTTGCTGAGCTGAATGAACACCTTAATTTCTCTCTCCGTATGTTGGGCCAGCAGGTTATAGATCTTGCACTTGAACACTTCTCTGATCAGAAATTCCAGCTCATTGTCGGTGATTCATTCGAAATTGATCCGGCTATTATTGAGAAAGCACGTAAAAGCACACGTTACGATATCAAGATAGATGAGACAACACACTCAATCACTTCACAGATGGCATCATACGAGTCGATCATGCAGGGTGTACAGCATGGCATACAGACACCATATATCACACTTGTTGAACAGAATCCATATATGCCGGCAGATATTAAAAAATCTGCCATTGAACAGTACCAGCAACAGCAGGCGCAGCAGATGGAGATGATCAAGCAGCAGCAACAGCACGAAATGAATCTGGAACAGCAGAGACAATTAGGGAAGATCCAGAGTAACAGTCAAATTCAACCACAGGGACAGATGTAATGGCAAGACCGCTTACAGTAAAATTTGAAGATCTGAAAGATGCTAAGTTCACAGTGAGGATCGATGAAGATGACCAGGAACTATCCTGGCAGGAAACCCTTGAAGCACGGGGACGCGATGGAGCCTCCGATGCCGGTTTATATACAGCAATCAGACTTACCCGTAGAGTCCATGAAAGACTCTATGAAACGGTAGATGAGTACAGAGAGACCTTCGATTTCGCCTCAGATCTTGCGAAGTCCTACTGGCTCGACACCATGGGTAAAAAGATATTCAACGACCGGAATCTTAACAGCGCAATATACGCCGTACAGGTACGGAACCGTTACGGATGGAGACAATCCGATGATCAGAAGCAGGCTGCACCTCAAGGCGAACCGGACACACCGGTTGATGACCTTGGGGCTAAACACAAAAAGCAGATTATTAAGAAACCAGAAGTTATAACCGGGCATACTACAACCAATTAAGGTGAATCAATATGGAAAATGAAAATCAATTAACGGGAGAGCAGGACCAGGCGACTCCGGCCTTTGATAACCAGACAGACTCCTCATTTGATAAGGGGATGGAGACAGACATAGACAGTGGAGAGGTACAAAGCGACATATCGGACGCACCACAGGGTAAATATGTACCTCTTGAAGTAGTTGAGTCTATGAAAGAACAGACAAGGGAACTGAAGGAGCAGAACCAGCAGCTTTTACAGCTCATCCTGTCAAACAGACAGCAGCAGGAGAGACCGGAACAGCAGACTCAGGAAGAGCAGTTCCAGATCGCCGATGATGAGTTTTTAACCGGAGCGCAGTTAAAGGCGATTCTCGCTCAGCAGCAGCAGTCATTAAACAGACAGAACGAAGCATATCAGGCAGAACAGAGGCAGGCCTTTATCAATGAACAGAAGCAGGCTTACATCAATCAACACCCTGATTACAACGATGTTCTGAATACTGTCAATGCCGAAGCACTGAAAGATCCTGCTATTGCAGACATCATCATGCGTTCAAAAAATCCCGTAGAGACAGCCTACAGATACGGAAAGCTTCTCCGGGGTGAAAGTTTTGCTGAAGTCAATTCAGTAAAGAAAAAAGTAAACATGGAAAACAAGATTAATCAGAATCTTAACCAGGCAAAGACATTGAGCAACATCAAAACAAAGTCTCCCGGTAACGGAGATGATGATTTTGACGCTCTCTACAGAAAAATCAAAGGATATTAAAAGGTAAAAGAACATGCCAGACAACATAGTAACAATAGCCGATATGAAGAACCCGAACGAATTTTTCCAGAAGGTTCTTCTAAGAAGAATTAAATACGATTCGGTCTTTGAACAGTTCGCCCTTAAAGGGAGAGTTGAAGGGATGGAATTCGTTTCATGGTTCAGAGTCAACAGAGTAAATCCCGGTACTCCTACCCAGCTTGGAGATACAAACCCCTCTCCTCTTGTAATCACTACAGAGAAGATCACCGGTCAGGTGGGATGGTACGGAGCATACGCAAAGATCGGGCGTAAGGCAAAGAAGATAGATCCTGTAAAAGCAACTACTGAATACACAGAGGTTGTTGGGGATCACGGACGTGAAACCAGGGAGATGATCATGAGAGACTCGATCCTCTCAGGAGCAACTTCAGTTTATTATGCCGGAGCCGCAGCAGGGAGAGCGAACGTCTCTTCTGTCATGAACAACAACGATCTAAAAAGGATCTTCAGATCACTTGAAAAACAGGGAGCGGAGAAGATCACAGATATAGTTGTCGGTGAAGACAGGGACAATACTCACCCCGTGGAAGCCTGCTATATTATGATCATCGATGCAGATCAGGCACTTGATGTAAGAGCGCTTAACGGCTTTACAAAGTGCGCGGACTATTCAAATCCATCGGTCAGATTCAAGAATGAAATCGGAGCTTGCGAAGGGTTCAGATTCATATCTTCAAACTATATGGAAGGGGCAATTGTACAAAACGCAGGTTCAGCAACAATTGCAGGGAAGATCTCTACCGGCGGTACAAACTGTGACATTTACAGGGCGATAGCACTCGGTAAAGAGGCTTTCGGAATAGCAGATCTTGAGACAATGGAGTCTATCCTCAAATCTGAAAACGAAGCGGGAGGTCCTCTTAATATGTTCTCCACAACCGGGTACATAATGGCAATGACTTCAAAAGCCCTTAATCCTGCATGGTTCACAATATACGAAACTGCAGCAACTGAATAATTAAACTAAAAAGCAAGGTATGGAATATGGATAAATATACACACTCAGAAAGTAAAACCGGTACCGGATCCGCAATGGCCTTCAATTGCGGATTCAGGCCGAAGTATGTTAAAGTCATGAATGTCGGGGCCGGGCTTTCAAGTCTTGAGCATACAGACACCATGGCGTCCGGTGAAGGTTTTAAAGAGATTAACACCGGGATTAAATCTTTTGTCACCACCGGAGGGATAACAATCACCGATTACGGCTTTATTCTTGGAGCCGATGCAAATGTCAATATTGCCGGTCAGAAAATCCATGCAGTGGCACACCGGATGTAATTAAACACTCCGGTGAACCGGAGTTAAAAACCTATATAGAGGATAAACATGTCAACAGCAGCAACAGATAAAAAAGAAAACACCAAATCAAAGAAATACAGGATCTTAGCAAAAGAGCCGGGAGCCTCAGTAGATGGGGTTATTACCTGTTATGTAAATGGTGTTAAACATACCATCAGGGAAAATGAACCGGTTGAGCTGAAAGATGCGGTTCTTTCATACTTCAAAGACGCAAGAGTCACCACTCATAAAGAGACAGGTGCAGAAGAGGATGACGCGGTTGATATTGAAAAGGGATTCATGATCAATGTCAAAAAGAAGTTTGAAATACTGGAAGTGTAAAACGTGACGCTTGCTCAGATATATGATGCAGTTGTCAACCTGGTGTACGGGGATGTTATCGCATCCCCTGTTCCGGTTGCCGAAGTGCCATTTATTCAGACTCTTGTACTTCAGAAGCATCGTGAAGTTCAGCAGAATTACAACTTCTGGTTTAACCAGGCAAGAACAGATCTTAACATAATCTCAGGTATTACAATATATCCGCTCCCTGCAGATTATAAAGAACTGATAAACCTTGAATATGAAGGTCGAGCAGAACTTATCGGGAATGATCTTATATTAACTGATGAACCGTTGGAAAATAAAACTGTAAGATTCGATCTATGGCGGTTCCTCCCTGCTCCACCTCTCTGGAATCCGGCTCATAGTGATGCGGTTACTCAGTATTGCAGCATGGCTATAGTTTATATGGTAACAGCAATTGTAATGCTGAAGAGAGATGAAAAGAGTGCTGCAGCATCATATATCGAACTGGCGTCTCAAGCCCTGGAATCTGTATACGCGGAAGATTACCGGAGAAGACAATCACCCGGAGCGATATTTTAAATGGATAATCTAATACTGAAATACTGGCCTGTACTTATTGTAATAATAAGCTTCATTGCCTGGCTGGTCAGACTTGAAAGCAAAGTAAAGGAACATAGCACAAGTATCAGCAAAATAGAAGAATCACAGGAAAAGAGCATTGAGAAAATAACCGATAAGCTTGACCGGGTTGACGACAAAATCAGCGCACTTGGAGAAAGGATCTCCGAGCTGACAGGATACTTAAAACGATGCGAGGAAGAGAAATGATAATCAACACAGATAATGACCTTATTCAGACATACGGATCACCACCGTCCAGGTCTATCGAAGATATAACTGAGATAGTAATTCATCATACAGCAGGCGGTGGGAGCTGGAGAGGACTGAAGAGCTGGTTTACTTCAAAAACATGTGAAAGGAAGGATCAGTTTAAAAGGTTCATCGGCTTTACCCATTATTATATAGAAAAGAACGGCACAATATTTCAACCCTTCAATCTCGATTCATGGATGTATCATTCATGTTCAGGGAAGCATGATAAGAAGACTATCGGAATTGAACTTATTCATAATACCGGGGAATTCCCGGAGGAGCAGATTGATGCACTGGTTAACCTTGTAGAGCATATATACAAGACCTGCCCCATAATGCAGATAGTCAGTCATGATTATAACTATATGTATTACTCAGGTAAAGCAAAGGGATGTCCCTCAAAGTGGTTCAACTGGTCCGAATTTGAATCCAAGCTCGAAGAGAAAGGTATTAAACCGGTAATTAAATCATTCAGCGGAGCATAATATGAAAAAGCCTGAATCGTATATCAATAAAATAGGAAGCAGAAAATTCCAGGTGCTTTTAATCGGGATAGTTCTGTTTCTCTTTAAACCAATGGCATTTACCGGGGATCATGTTGTAATACTCATGAGTGTTTACATGGGAGTAAATGTCGCGGGTAAATTTGCAAACAACAACAGAGGTGAAGAATGAAACGTTTATCAGTCTTAATAGTTATTATAATTCTGCTTTTTGCGTCCTGTCAAAAGGCACCGGTAATGCAGAAGGATGAACTATATCCATGCTACAAAGCAAGGGATTGTCATTACCGTAATCCAAAGAATCCCGAGAAATGCACAGACGATGACAAGGAGTGCAGAGCTAGAGAAAGATACGTTTACTGCAAAGATCCTGTCAACAGATGGGAGAACTGTAAAGAACAGGAATGCTGGGATAAACTGAATAGTAAGTAACGCAATGTTAAACGAATACAATACATCAAGGCCATTACCCTCTGATTATTTCAGAGATATATATTCTAATCTAAGAATGGCTAAACTGCTATTTAAAGAGAGGTTTATTTTAGATCATCACTTCAGTAATAATATAGATACCTCTCTTCAAACAGCGGATGGTTTTCACAATGTAATATCAATGCCTGAATATTCATATATCAATGCGTTGAATCAGACAATATATGAACCAGATTCAATGGCAGACAGCTGCATACTGTTTTGTAAAAAAATAAACGGCATTGTTGAGTTATGTGTAAGAAAAAATGACGGTGTATATCAAATCACTGAAAATGGGCAATTATCATTTTTCAAAGATTTTACATACGCTCATTATACTTCGCTATATCCGAATTATCCATATATATGCGGAGCATTTATAAATGGTAACTATTATATCATATCAGAATATGGTAGATTTCACAAGTCCTCTGATATGAAAACATGGACAACAAATGTTTACTGGAATGAATATCATACACCAACATCCTTACGATGTGTAAATGGAATGATTGCAGTAACCACTTACCAGGGTTATATCTATTTATCACCAGATGGGATAACATGGCCTTATAGCAGCAAGGCAGGAGTTGGATTTCAATCAATAACATATGGTAACGGGAAGTATGTCGCTGTCGGAAGTTATATAAATAATAAAAATATATCTATATCGTCTAACGGTGCGGCATGGACAACGATATCTTCGGGTATTTCAGAAGAATTCAAAAGTGTAACATTCGGTAATGGTTTATTTGTAGCCGTAAGTTCTTCCGGGAATATAAGTACATCTGCAGATGGAATAACATGGACTTCAAGAACTGCAAATAAAACACCATTACTATCGGTAGCATTCGGAAACAATATTTTTATAGCAGTCGGTAACTCAGGTCTAATAATGCGATCAGTGGATGGTTTAACTTGGACAGTAATAAACATTGGTATAACCTTTATAATCCTAGGTGTAGATTATTTGCGAAACACCTTTGTTGCCTTTGGACGATATTCAGATAATCATTATTTCATTTCATCTGACGGTTTAACATGGATAATGAAGACAAGAGCTGCTAATAATTATTCAAGTATAAAAAACATATTTTACGCAGATTGTGCAATGTATGAAGTTTCCGGCGATGGAAGTGGATCGTATATAAATAAATCAACATTCAAAAAAATAGGATAACATCATGTCTCATACTCGAATATTTGACCCGACATTACCCCTTGACACTGAGCTAGCCGGAGATGGTGACGATAAGATCAGAGAGCTTCTTGTCGATATAAAAGAGAGATTTGAACTTGATCACAATATGGACGGGATACTCGATACATCACTCCCCACTGCTGACGGCTATCATAAAAAAGTGACTCTACCTATACTTGAAAATGATCCTGCTTTATTAACCAATAGTGGTGTTTTATATCAAAAGTCAGATGGTCTTTACTTCAAGAACAGTGCTGGAGTTGTAAGAATAATATAATGAAGTCATTCATTTCTCTTCCTCAAATTCCAAAAAATATAAATCCGGAACTTAGTGAATTTCTAACTTCACTACTCAGAGTAATTACGGAAAAGCAGACTGATGATTACTCAGCTATTGATGAACTTAAAAAAGAGATCGAGAGTTTAAAAAAATAACATGTATCACACAGATCCATTAACATTCAATTCAGTTTTAAAAGATATACCTGCAAGAAAACTCCCAGAGAGTATTCTTCAAAACGGTGAAAATATAATTTTTGATAATGGCGTCATCCGGACAAGATATGGAGTTTCAGATTTCGGAAGTGAATCACTGAATGATAATATAACAGGAATCAGTCTTTATAAAAAACTCCGTAAAACAGACCGGTTTATTGTAGCCTTTACAAACAGAGATATATATGTCTATAATCCATCTAAAGGGATTTTTAATCTCAAAACAAGAAATTATAATACCGGTAGAGTCACAACATCAGGATCAGGAAACAAAACTGTAACTTTAACCGGCGGGACATGGCAAGGTTCGTGGAATCAGTTTAACCTTTATCAGATCTCTTTTGATTCAGCTACTATGGAGAACTGTATCAACTGGTATACTGTAGAATCAATTACAGATACTGAGCATATTAAACTTGTAGAAGAAGCTCCGGTAATTACATCTTCTGCATATTGTCTTAGATTGTGTTACGCCGGAGACAGTGACGATTCCTGGCATACATGCTATCCCTATTCAAATAATTCACAGGATAGAATTATACTCGCCACAAACGGGATAGATATCATTCAGCAGTGGGATTCAACGGGATACTTCAAAGATTTTACTGCATATCCTCATAGAGCCAAGTTTGTCGGCTTCTTTGGTTCGGTCGGTTGGGAGCATGTTGTATTTGCAAATTATTTTGACACTGGTTCACAAACATCATTTGAACAGACAATGCAGTGGCTTGATGCTGGCGGTGATCTGGCCTGGTCAGGTAATTATGCGGAGTTGCTAGACAGCACAGATCCAATAACAGGGATTGTTCCTTTAGCTGGTAGACTAATGATATATAAATCCGGTTCAATATCAATTGCTGACATTAATCCAGTAGGCGGTAATGCTGCGGCATATTTCATACAACAGAATATCGTTGAGTTTGGAACTCCCGCGATCAGGACAGTGTGTAATATAGGTACATACCATATTATTTTTACCGGTAATGATATCCGGAAATTTGATGGACATAATTTTGATATTATCTCTGAAGGTAACACACAGTTCATAGTAAATAACTTAAACAAGGAATACCAGCACAGAGCCTTTGCATTTATACTCCCGGAGCAGTCTTTATACTGCCTGTTCCTCCCATTTAAACCTTCAAAATACTGCAATATATGTCTGGTTTATAATTACAAAACCGGTTCCTGGTCATACTGGACAATGAAAGATCTAAACGGGAATACCCTTTATCCCATGTCAAAGGGTAAATATTCAAGGACATACGCACCGACATGGCAGAGTCTGATACTTTCACCAACCGGAAATTTAATTATAAATAGTAATCAGATTCAATCTGTATATCCGATTTCAGGAATTGAAATCGGCATGAAGGTTACCGGTGATAACATACCTGAAGAATCATACATAACTAATATTACCGGTTCAGTTATAAGCCTGAATAATAACTCAACAGCTACGGTAAACGGAGTTAATCTGAAAATCGGATGGACTGCTGCACAGATGGAACAGCGTTGGACAGACCTTATTGTTGATGAAAGATACACAAGAATACTTTTAGGTGATGCAAATGGGAATCTTTACAACTATTCAATTGATTTTAACAATGATAATAATAACAGCATAGATTCCGGTTTCACTACAAAGGATTATGATTTAAACAGAGCTGGCTTTGACTTCCGATTGCTTGAATGTACTCTGGCCTTACAGCTTAAAGACGGCTTTACCCCTGCTGTATTAGATATCCGCGCGAGTATCGACTTTGGAAGGAACTGGACATCATGGAATACAGTACCCCTCGATGGGAATCAATCATACATGGAAAAGAAAGTTAATTTCAACATCGTAGGTAAGCAGGCAAGATTTGAAATCAGAATGAGCAATCCGCTTGTTTTTGAATCTATGACTATCGGTTTTAACGCACAATATAAATCAATGAAATTTGATAATTAACGAGGTGATAATATGAGTTTTAGTGACATGATTTTCGGTGGTACAAAGCAGGCTTCAACATTAACACCTGCACAGAAATCACTCCTCAGCCAGCTTGGAGGGCTTCAGCAGCAATACAATCCCGGTACATTCGCCGCATTAAGCAGTATCGGACGCAATCCTTCAAGTTCTTATGAGTATAACGCAGACAATGGCGCAGCAGCATTCAATTCAGGTGTTGTTAATCCTGCACTACAAAAGTTGAATGAACAGCTTGGGAACAGTCAGCACAGTTCTATGCTTCATTCTTCGGCGAACAGACAAGCGCAGGATAAGTTAAAGTCTGATACGCTGAACAACATAAACAATCTGCAATATCAGAATGTATTAAATCAGCAGCAGTTAAAGCAGCAGGGACAGGATAACGCATATAGCCGTCAGCTAAACGCTCTCGCTTCACTCATGGGGGGTAATCAGTCTGTACTCGGAACCCAGGGAACAGCTTTACAGAAAACCGGCGGACTTCTTGATTTCCTCTCCGCGGGCGGTACTGCAGCAATGGGAATCGGATCTTTAATGGCCGGGATGTAAGAGGTAAATATGTATATTGATACAATAAATCCGTCTCTACAAAACTTTAACGATTCAATGCGCGGACTTCAGCAGATGAAGCAGAATTCCATAGCTCAAAGAATGCAGCAGGCAGCCCTTCTCAGAGACATGGGTTATAACGCAGAAGCGGAGAAGATGATTCATTCTGCAAAGAATTATGGCTTATCATCATTGTTTGCTGATGATCCGAAAGAATGGGAAGCAAAGGGGATATTTGATGAATATAATCCTCAAGCTAAAGAACTGATCAAAAACCCTGAACTGACTGCTCAACAACAGATCCTTAAAGAGCTGCAGGCTTTATATGGTGATGATAAGCAGGGGCAAAAAGATTACAACAAAAATGTTCAGCTCCTGGGAGCTGAGATGTCCAACAGAAAGATTCAGGAGACCGGTGCCGGGATGAAGGAGATGCCTGGTATTCTTAAATCAACCCTCACAGGATTGAGAGACAATGAAAAAGCAGTTAAGAATTCCGCTTCTATAGAAAAGCAGAATGAGCAGATCAAACAGTCTAATTCATCATTAAAGCCGCTTTATAAAACTACATATACTGGAAACGAAGTGGATCAGCAGAGGGATCTGACTAATGATACGATGAAAGTAATTCAAAATGGCGGAGGCCTTGCAGCTTATAATAAATACATAACTACAGGACAGGCCATAGCTGATCATTACGGTCATG
Source organism: Spirochaetae bacterium HGW-Spirochaetae-5 (assembly GCA_002839285.1). Lineage (GTDB taxonomy): Bacteria > Spirochaetota > UBA4802 > UBA4802 > UBA5550 > WRGT01. The sequence continues at coordinate 121,752 of PGXT01000001.1, forward strand.
ATTTTAAAGCACTCCCGCCGGAATATTTCGGTTTAAACAAAAATAAAGGGGGATCCGGCCGCGGTAAAACTGAAAAGGTTTATCTTTACAACAAGGCAACCGGTAAAGTAATTACCGGAGGAATGGCTACTGAGAATGAATTATCATCATCTGACCCGACCACTACCCTTTTTAAAAAGTTCGGTAAGGCAATGGAGAGATCAGGTATCAAGGATCCTTCAGAAATTGAAGTTCAATACGGAACTGGTGAAAATACCGGTGCAATGAATGACCTGGAAAAAGAGAAACTTAAAGAAACAAAAGCAATGAATGAGGCAATGGCAAAATCTCAAGCTCTGGCTGCCTGGAATGAAGCAGATCCCGCCGGACTCGACCTTGGTATAGGGAAGAAAACCGAAAGAGCGAAACTTGCAAACTCAGCACTTTCGGCAGATAATCCCTACAGATTTGATGAAAACGGTGAACTGATTTATAGCGGTGGTTCTTCAAATGTTGCAACCACAAAAAAACCATGGAAGTAATATATGAAGTGGGAAGAAGTCATTAAAAATCCTGACTACCAGAAACTTTCCTCTGCTGAAAAACTGCAGTGGAGGAAGGAATATTTTGATGATATAGTTAAACCGCAAATCAATGCTGAAGATTATGATTCAACCTGGAATGAATTCACATCGGATGCTGACCAGATGGAGAATATTAAGTCTGATTTTAAAAATACTCTGCATGTTGATGTGAATAAAATTATGGGGTATAATGATTCAGGTCAGAAGAATTGGGATGAAGCTATTGCCAAGTTTGGACCGGTAAAAGAAAGAAAAGGCGCCGGTTTTGTCGATGCAATTCTTAAAGGGAGATACGGTTCAGCAACGGCAGCTCTTACAAAGGCATATCTTCCCGATACTGATGCAGCAAAGGGCGTTAAACAGGCTGAAGAAGAAGCATGGCAGCCGGCAACAAGATCCGAAAAAATCGGTCACAATGTCGGAGCAATTGCTGCAGATCTCCCCTTGTTTGCTATTGGCGGCGTGATCGGCGGCCCGGGGGGAGCCTTCGCGCTACCTGCCGGACTTAAAAAGATGACAGAAGAAAAAGAGAGACTCGGCGGAAAGATCACACTTGAAAACAGTGTTGAAGCGGGTATCAATGTTTTAGAAGAACTCCCTAAAGAGTGGATAAAGGGTGAATTGCTTGGACTTGCTGGGAAAACATCCGGCGTTATCGCTGATAAACTTGGCGGTGGAGTAATTGCAAAAACCACAGGAGAAATCGCAGCTCTTCCGGTTGAAACAGCAGCACTTGTCGGAGCTGAGAGAGTATTAAACGATACTCCCATCACCGCAGATACAATCCTTGAAACTCTTGGAACAATCGGCATACTTAAACTTTCAGGCTCATTCCCCGGAGCTGTTAAGACTGCTTTCAATACAGCAGTAAAGGAGAGAGGAATACCGGCGGAAAAGATTGCTGAAAACCTTAAATCTGAAACAGTCAAAACCATGCAGGATCCTGTTACTGGCAAAGAAGCCATTGAACGGGCTATAGTATTAACGGAAAAACAGATTGAAGCAGAAAGAGTTTCAAAAATACAGAATGAAATAATTGATAAACAGATCCGGGCAAACTATAAAGATGGGAAAAGTCCGGAACAGATAATACAGATCAACCAGATCCCAAAAGAATACAGAACGTACATTCTGGATCAGACTGAAACCGGAGGATACAAATTTAAACCTGATATCCTCAAAACGATTGATGATATTGTAAATCTTAAAGATCCATTCATCGCGCAAAAGTATGAAAACATTCTGCCGAATCCAATCAGAGATATGGCAATCCGGGATGGACAGAGACTTGAAAATCAGTTTAAAGAACTTAACACAGAGCTTATTGATGCTAAACGGAACCTGAAGCAATGGGAAGCACAAAAAGAATCTCTTCATGAACAGTATATCAAAGAGGAGATAGATAAACTCACAGGTAATTACCGCAGATTCGAAAATCAGGGAGAGATACGCGATAAAATGGATCAGGTAATTGATCATGCTCTATCAGTATTAAAGCCTGAAGAACAATTCCGTGTAGCAGCTGAACCGACAACACTGATGGATCATATCGATTCTAAAGAATCGGGATTTCATTCACTTAAAAAACCACACCAGGATGCGGTACAGAAAGAGATAATTGCAAAAATAATCCAGAAAACCGGCTTTATTCCTCCCCACATTATAGAAACCGCAATGAAGAAAGCTGACAATAAAGTTAACCGGGATGGAAAGCCATTCAATGACGCTGTATTGTCTTATGAATCAGGCATAAAATCATTACAGAATAACTCTGAATATCAGAATCATTTAAAAAGAATTTCAGAATCAAAAAAATCGGATAATCAAATTGAATCAGAAATATTATCAAACCTTCATAAAGTCGAGATATGGACACATGAAGCTAAAAAACAGCACCAGGTTAATCTTCAGAAAGCTTTAGGTGAATCTTCAGAGTTTGGAGAGCTTAACCGCAGTAATTCAGAATATTTCGGGAAAGATCATTTGAACGATCTTATGGAATTTGCAGTTAAAAGCCCGGAGGAACTCTCCGCCATATTTGAAAAAGCAAACTTTCTGGAAAGAGAGTTTAAACAGAAAGGAGCAAGCATTGATCTCTTTCTCAATAAATCCCGTTTTATAGCCAACAAGCTCGGTGAGAAAGTATTTAAAAATTTTGTTCGCCCATTAAGACAAGCTGAGCATAATTTTGTAGTGGAGAGTCAGAAGTATAAAGACTGGATTAAAGATAACAGAAAAAAGTTTACTGCCAAAGAACGGGAGGAGATCGGGGCACACCTTATTTCACAAATGGAACAGGGTAAAACCACACTGAACGAAATGGGGATAAAATCGAAAACTTTTGAAGAACTTTCACCCTCTCAGCAGGGAGCAATTACAGAAATACGCAAAGTTCTTGATGTAATGTTTGAACGTATTAATGCAGCTCGTACAGAATCTGGCCTTGAACCGCTTTCAAAAGTTGATGATTACTTTACATTCCTTCGTAAATTTTCTCTTCTTGAAGAGCTTGGATATGATCCATTAAGAATCAGCAAAGAGCAATTTGAATCATCAGAGATATCAGATTTCAAAACAAGAGGACTTGCATTCCAATTCGGTAAAGAACGAATTCAAAGTACAAGGGCACTTGAAACAGATGCATATTATGTACTGGATAAATACTTAACAACAGCTATCCGTACAACGCATATGACTCCGATTATCGGAAAACTCCGCAATGCACTGGACATAAACGACAAGATGGCACTGACCAATCCTCATGCACATAAATATCTCCATGATACTCTTGATTATGTATCAGGAAAAAAACTGACAGATGTTTCAAGCTGGATAAATGCTGTGGCCAACAAAGTTAATCATAATCTCGGGACATTTATTCTGACATATAACTTTCGTTCAATCGGTGTTCAGCCCTCTGCAATAGTTAATACTATCGGGCAGCTTGGCCCTCACGCAGTCAGTAAAGGATTGAATGATTTTCTATCTTCAGACAAACGTAAATTCGCAATGGAGAAGAGCAAGGTTTTAAAAGCCAGAATGCACGATGTAACTATTGAAGAGATGACAAAGGGTTTTACCGGGAAAATAGGTAAAATCAAATCTTCCGCCGCAGAAATTGGAACTCTTCCGCTCCGGTACCTGGATCTTAAAACAGCTCAGATATCCTGGCTATCCGGATTCAGATATGGTAAAGAGCAGCTGAAACTCAGAGACAAAGAAGCGGTTGTATTTGCTGACGATATAGTTATCAATACACAAGGTTCAGCTTCCAGGATAGATCTTGCACCGGTACAGCATACACCACTGGGGAAATCGTTAACTCTGTTCAACACATTTGTAATAAACAACATGAACTTTCTTACAAGCGATATTATGGGGATCACAAAAACAAACAACCTAATAGCAGAAGGGATCCCGAAGAACCAGACAGGCAAGTACACCGCCGATAACCAGGTTACACGGATCACCGGCAAAGATCAGTATAATGTCTATGAGAGAAACAGACTCCTTAGTACAAGTGAAGGACTTGAAAAGCTCATGACTCTTACTGCAGCAGGATTCGTCTGTAATTCCATATACGAACTAATGGGTGTTAAATCCCCTCTCCCTGCCCCATTATCCGCGGCTTATGAAGGATTTACGGGTCAATCCTGGGTTGATGCCCTGCAGGGAAAACAGCCTACAAAGAAGGAAGAACAGCTTGCAGGAGCCTTGAAAGAATCGATGAGGGAGTTTTTAAGCTTGATCCCGGTAATGGGTGGTTCTTTCAGATATGGTGGCGATTCAGCCTTCGGAGCAGTCGGTGGACTTGTTGGAGAAACATTTGATACTCTAGCAGAGAAACCTTCGAGCAAGCCCTTGGCATATATTGTGGCAAAATGGGCCGGAGTTCCCGGAGGTCAGCAGATATACAAGATCCTGAAACAGTTATCCAGGGAACGTAAAGAGGATGAAAAGGCAGCGCGGAGGGCATTAAATCCTGCAGATTATATCCGTAGGGACATGCAGAAAAGAAATCCCTACTACCAGCAGAAGCAGGAAATGAAAAAACAATTAATGGGTTATTAAGATGGAAATTTCAATTAAGCAGAGTCTTGCAATCGCAATCCAGGCGAAATTCGATGTTCCTGAATTTCTGATCCTGGACTCATTCCCGGAAGATAAGTGCAGAGAAATTCAGGCATCACCAGATTATGAGATAATCGAGAATGTAGCAATACCGGTTTCAGATATGGATATAGAACAGATATTATACTTCAAAGATGGGAAGTTTCATTACCCTAGCCTTTTTATAAATGACAGATACCTTCTATCCGGCCGCCAGGGAGGAATACTACCTGCAAATCTTGTCACTGCATTTCCCGGACAGATCGTAAAGTCACGCCAGTTACAGGCCCTTCAGGGCATAATATCTGAATACTCCGGATTCATCACAATATCACAATCAATCATAGATAACAAAATGTATTTCAAGGATCTTAAATTCGGTATACTCCCTGATTATATCCCCCACCTTGAAGCACTTCATGGCGAAGAATCACCGGACTGGTTCAGTCATAACCTGGAAGATCTTAAACTTAAAGCAGCAAAAGGAATGACAGCTTCATGCAGACTATATTCATATCCATATGATGAAGATAATCTAAAAGTCGTAGAACAGTTCCCGGAGATAGACGCTATCCTCATTGAGAGCTGCTATATGACACTGAAGTATTCACCAAAAGCCCATATCAAGGATTTATGGAAGGAGCTATATAAACCGCTGCAGGATCCCTATTACGCCCATAATGGACTTGTATTTAATCCTGAAGGCGGAATTAAGGCACGGAAAGTATATTCTATAATCAGAAAATCCCGAATTTTGTGATTTCACTACCGGGTGTACATTATACTTTAATGATTTTAATAAATCTTATCATTTCATATGATAGTATCTAATTGTTGGCTTTAATGTTCCATATATTAACACGAAGGCTACAATTTTTTTATTGTCTGTTATGAATTTCCCAATAAACAAATCGCCAAACGATAGATTGTAATCATTAAGTTCATTTTTTATTTGATCTATTATGGCGTTTTCAATATCCTTTTTTGGCTTAAACGGTTCTATCTTGAGTAATGTCTTCTTGTCGAAAGATTGCTCGAGTATAGCATCAAAAACTGATTCTCCGTAGGTTTGAATAAGTGAGCCAAAACTACCAGCATACTGAAGTGTAGAAACTTTTGTTGTCTCAGCATGCAAAATGTGATTTGTCGATCCTGTCAGCAAAATTACAGTTAAAAACAAAGCTATTCTTTTCATTATAACATTACACTCCTTTATTGTAATTGCAATAATATTCAATGTAGTATGGCCCTAACATCTTGCTTAACGACGTTGCGCGGCCTTTTGCGCAATGTGGCGAATCCCAAGTGAGGTACTCCGAACGCCGCGGGTAAGCTTTGTTAAACGATGCAGCCACATTACTATATGTTTTTTAACTTTGAGGCACGGACGCCGAAAAGTTCACGATATGTTTGTTTTACAAAAAATATATTCAAAGTTTAATTCAAATTCATTTCAGTTAACGGATCATAATGGACCTTCTCAGTAGAAACATCTTTCTTGACAATAAGTATTCAATGCGCCCTGTTTATATTAAACTTTAAGATTACGAAACATTTAATTTGGTTCGTATGTTGTTAATTTCAAATGTCAGGAAACTCCTTGTCCCATTATTACTTTCAATAGAATATGATGTAGATAAGACCTTAAGTATCATAGAACCAAAACCGGATGTTTTATTTATGTCATAACCATCTTTCAGTCCAACACCATCATCTTGAACAGAAAGATTCACTTGATTACCAATCCTGTCTATATGAATCAATATATGACCACTATCTCTTCCTATGAAAGCATATTTAAAAGCGTTTGTGAGTATTTCATTCAAAGCCATGCCAATTGACACAAGCTTATCTGCTTCAAGATCAAAATCATTAATTCGCTGTTCAATGGTTACTTTTTTATCAGAAAAAACTCCAACTATCGAATCGACAAGTGACTCAATATAATTTTTAACAGAAACTTCCTGATAATCATTACCAAGCAGTAATTTTTCATAAAGAATACACATACTGTCCACATGAGAAATAGCAGTATGAAGTCTTGATTTAACCTCTGCATTTGTTGAATCTTCTGCTTGTAAATAAAGCAATGAGCTAATAGAGGCGATATTGTTTTTCACGCGATGATGAACTTCCTTGAGAAGATTTTCTTTTTCTGCAAGTAGGGATTTTATTTTTTCTTCTTTAAGCTTATGATCTGTTATATCATTAATTATAACTTGAACTGCTGTTTGCCCGCTATATAAAATTGGCGTGCTCTGAACATCAGCAACTATCGTCGTACCATCCAGCTTGTTTAATTTTTCTTCAACTTTCGGATTGGTTTCACCAGTCACAAGGGCAGATTGTATTCTCATCAGGACGGAGTTGTGTATGTCCGGATTAACAAAGTCAAGAAAAGACTTACTGAGCAAATCTTGTGCAGAGTTTGCCCCAAGCATCTTAATGGTTGCCGGATTGACATAGCAAATCCTGTCATCATAAAGAACCAGCATTGGTGCTGGCGACAATTCGATCATGGTGCGGTATCGTTGTTCACCAGCAATGAGCAAACGATGTGTTCTTCCGAATACCAGTAAGGGTAATCCAATAGCGAGAACCAGTCTGAGACCTATCTCACTGATAAAAAATATGGCCTGGATCATTCCGCCCGCTGCCATCAGGTTCTGGTTTGTCGGCCCCATAAATAGATTAGATACTCCGCGAATGACCATGAAAATTGCAGTTATAATATATCCCATAGCAACAAACCAGTGTACCAATCTGTCCTGGCCGTCTTTCGGCCGCAATACTATATAGGCAATTGCGAATCTGAGGGTAGTAGCTATTATTGAGTATGCCACTATTCGTACCGATAAGTTTGGCATAAAGTATGTGAAGTAGATAAACAGGATGGCGGTGAGAGCAGATAGACACCAGTACCATGGAAACGTGCTCTTTTTGCCCTGAAATGACAAGTTGCCGAGGTATTGAAAACCAATGCCGGTTACCAGCAGTGTGTTAGAAAGAACAATGGATAAATAATCAGGAATAAAATCACGCAGCCACACTAGTACCATTCCGATGCCAATGACCGTCTCGCCTATCGCCCAGAGCCGTAAGCTTGTATCTTTTTTTATGACATAATTGACGATCTGCAAACCTATCGCCAACAGCAGGCTGCTGAGCATGACAAGAAAACTCAAGGTGCGAATGTCGAAGCTTATCATTGGTCCTCCAAATTTTGATACAGGAATCTTTGATAATATCCGGAGAGTTTTAAGTCAACTCTTGGGGCATAAAGATAAAGATTGCCCATTATCCGAAGTATAAAATAGTTATATGCTTTAATTCTTAATATATTAGAATAATGAATAAGAAAATATATTTTTTCTCTCTTTCCGGCACGGATGCCGGGTTTTGTAGTTTGCGGCTGTTTCGTTTAACTTTTATTTATACGTATTTCTTATATATGATATAAATGGAACGAATAACGAAATATTTCGTATGATGGATCTATCTATTAAAATCAATACTGCCTTTAAAACTGTAAATAGCAAGTCATAAACATTGTGAAGTTTTATATTTTTTATAAAGTATATGTGTGGGCTTATACATACTTCCAGCAACCAGCAGCATCCCTAGCCCCCCCCCACGGTGTATCAGCTAATGATGTGAAATCAGAGGGGGGAAGATGTGGGTGAGCTTCTCTCTCGAATAATTATTCTATAATAGATATATCCCTTCAATCAGTCTGAATAATATATATTGCTCATTGCAATGAATAGAATCAATAAAGCTGTTACAGTTTAAAATGTGTGAGCATTACCACAACTGGACAGCGCGAGCCGTTAAGCATTTTCTAAAATACTTAATCTTCATCATATCGCTGTATAAATTCAATACAAGCCCTTCTAATAATTGCCGATCTATCAACATTATACCCGGTCTTTTCTCTCTCCTCTGCTGCTATCTCATCTAATCTTTTAGTCAATGATTCATCTATTCTTATAGAGTAAGCTTTTACTGCTCCTCCCTCTTTATGTGGCCTTCCCTTCTTCTTTGTATCTGTCATTGTATATGCTCCATTATGCGCCTTTCGGCGCCTGTTTTATAGTCCACGGATTTATCATAAAATTAACTGACTTGTCAATACTCATGTTTAAAAAAAACACAAAAAAACAAATAAATAATTATAAAAAACACGATTAAACACAAAAATGCTTGACAATTTTATTTAACGTGTTACATTATATATAACATTAAACACAACAAATATATAATTCTCAATGAGGTTAAACAATGGCTACAAAAACACAACAAAAAACAAACTTTCTTAATGACTGTAAATCTATGGAAGAGGCCAAAAAACTCTTCCACTCACTTCTCAAAAAGTATCATCCAGATTTAAACCCAGACGGAGAAGAGATCTGTAAAATGCTTATTAACGAATACAGATCTTTTTCTCTATCTTCTTTCAATCGTCAAGCTGAAGACTTCTTCAAGTCTGACAAATGGACTTCAAAGGATCCTGTCGATTTAACACCATTCACAGACATTCTTGAAAAGATCCTGATGTTTGATTGTGACATTGAAATAATAGGTTTCTGGATTTACTGCTTCAATGCTTACAACTGCAAAGACCAGTTAAAAGAACTCGGTTTCTTCTACTCCGGAAAACATAAGGCTTGGATATACTCCGGAACAGCAAAAAAAAGATTCTGCACCAAAAACACCACAGACGACAACCGCGCGACATGGGGAGCGGTAAATGTCGAAAAATCAAAACAGGCAAAGCTTACAGCTTAAGAAGAGGTTAACCAATGACAGCAACCAAAATTAAAAAATCAAGCTCTCTCTATGTGAGAGAGCTTACAACTAAATATAAAACTCTGAACACTGAAAGAATACATGTCAGTGATCCGGGGAAAGTAGCAAATTTTATCCGGGAGCAGATCGGAGAGGAGAACAGAGAACATTTTTCTGTTCTTGGAATCAATACAAAGAATGTCGTTGTTATATATCACAATGTCAGTATCGGAACGGTTGATCAATCAATCGTACACCCGAGAGAAGTTTTTACAGCTGCTTTATTGTCCGGATGTTCTGGAATTATTGTCACACATAACCACCCTTCCGGAATTGTCGCACCATCAAAACAGGACATCGAAGTTACAAGGAGAATATCAGAAGCCGGTAAAGTAATGGGAATCCCCTTGGTAGATCATATCATAGTCGGCTTTGATAATCCAGAATATTACAGCATGAAAGAAAACGGATATTTATAAAAGGAGATATGTCATGTTTCAATCAATTACAGATAAATTCAATCCCGGTACACTATTAATGACAAGAGCGGTAAATGACCGTGTCGCTGATGATTCACAGTTTGCAAAGTTTGTTCTAAGATCAATCAAAAGACATTTAAAGTGTGATTGGGGAGAACTATGTCAGGAGGATAAAGATTTAAATGATTTATCTCTATCCAGCGAGGATCCCGGCAGACTCTTTTCCGCTTATGAGTTTAACGGCAAAGAGGACCGGATCTATATAATTACTGAATGGGATAGATCATACACAACAATACTTTACCCGAACGAATACTAAATCAAATCATCCGGGGAGAAATCCCCGGAAAGGAGTATAAATTGAAAACATTGAATGAAATTGAAGAGTTGAAAAAGAACTGGTTTAATGATCCATGCTATGATATAGAAATGACAGAAGGCTTCGAGGATCACAAAGAAGAACTATTAAATTACCGTCTTCAGTGTGAAAATAAATGGCGTGAAGGTTTTCAGAACAGACTTAAATTAAAAGCGGAGAAACTCAATTGTTCTGTCGAGCTTGCCGGTTACATAAACACACTGGAATGGCAGCTTCAGGATATGCAGAAGAAAATTGATATTATGTATTTTGGTTGACGTAAAATTATTAAACGCTATACTTACAACGTTTAACTTCATGAAACCAGAGTCGGAGCAATCTGGCTTCTGGTTTCTCTTTTTCATTGTAACTCCGGAAAGGATCCCATGATTAAGATTATAAACTTCCTGAATAGAAGAGACCTTCAAAAACTGAAAAGCCGGGCTGATGTGTCAGGCTGGCTGCTTATAATAATATTATCTCTTGATATACATAGATTTGGTGCCTGGTACACGGGAAATCAGGCTCATATACGGCCTTATATTTTCCCCTTCCTGTGTCTTGCCGGGATCCCGATCATTATATTTGTCATGGCTGGAGCAGTTCAGTATTGTGTCAGGCGGCAATGGTTTACACTACTCTATCTGTCAGGGATTTATGTCTGCGCTCTTCCCTTCTCAATCTTTAATTTTGATGCATTGAAATATATCTTTAAAAAACCGTTATGGTATAATGCTTCAATATTCGAGCCCATTGATCTGAATTTCTTTAAAGGTGTCGGATTGCTGATGCTTACTTCCGCTGGGATCACAGCAGGATTATGTATTTTAGGACTCTTCTACAAAGTAATAAATTCTCTCACTGAAAAAATGATGATAAAAAAATGACATTTATAAAATACTGTTCACCGCATAACGCACAACACAGACCACTTGACCGCAGTCATGTGGTCGTCTATATAATTTTACATATAAAAACACCCATTTATGGTAACAAATGACGCTTTTCGTTGCACGTATGTTGCACAGAAATTATAAATTAAGTTATTTTATCACAATGTAACCCAATTTTTGCGTGTTTTTATAGTCATTAAATTATGAATGTACATCAATTTACTACAATATAATGTTATTTATCGCAATCAATTGCAACTTGTAGAGTTTGAAGCACTTCTACCGAATGGGGTTCAAGTGGTCGGAGGTTCGAATCCTCTCGCCCCGAATATTAAAAAAGCTCTGATAATATCAGAGCTTTTTTAATTGGCAAAATTGATCATTTTTACAGATTATTAATCATAGATACAATATTGAACATTCAACATTTTAAAACTTCTAAAATCTACGCCTTAACCAGTATATTAAACAGCTTCACATCAGTTAAAGCCTCTACTCCGTAATTTATTCCCGATTCCAGGGCAATTACATCACCGGCATTTACTATTACTTCATCCGATTCTTTATAAACTATTTTTGCACTCCCTTCAATCATAACAAAAAGGGTTTCCATGCTGTAATACTCTTTATCAATACTTTCGCCTTTTGCATATGAGAAGAAACGTATCTCGGTATTGTCGTTATCGATCAAAGCTTTACTCGCTATTTTGCTCCCTGTGTGCTGAATCATATCGGTCATTGCAACAGGCTCATAGGGAATTATATTTCTTAAGTACTTCATCTCTACTCCTCTTTAACAACTATCAAAAGCATCTTCATATCCTCTTTTGCTGTTACCTGATGGGGTATATTAGCAGGCATAACAACGAACTGGCCCTTAACAGCCTCCATTACCTCATCTCCGATTTTTACTGTTGCTGTTCCGTGATGAATATATATTAATGCGTCACCCTTTGCTGCATGGGGGCCCACACCTTCACCTTTTCCGAATGCCAGCGCCGTTAATCCCACACCCTTTTTCTGCGCCAGAGTTACGGTCTCTATCTGCCCCTCTTTACAGCTTACAAGACTATCCAGATCTATACTTTTTGCTTTTTCTACGTTTTTAATTAATTCCTGCATCTTTACACACTCCTTTTATTTTAGACTAAATGCTTCATTCAGAAATATTCATTGTTTATGAATCTATAATATATAATTAAAATTATGATTCAAATGACTCAGGTCAATTTCATTAAAAAAGATGGAGTATTTACCGCATAAATTTTTTAAGCGGCAGGGGTGCGTATGCTTCGCATACGCTTTAAATTGGGGGATTACGGGGGTTCCCCCCGTAATCCCCCAATTTAAGGCTCAGCGCGAAGCGCTGAACCCACACAAATAAATCGTTACTGTTTAAAATCTCTGTTGTAGTTCTTTATAATTTTCGACAGGGTCTTCTCCTTCGCTTTCCTTGCCATCCTACCCTTTTCGCTCTTCATCATACTGAAAGATTCAATCTCACCCCTTATGGTTATATAGCTCTGATACCTTTCGTATTCAATCAGACCCTCACTGACAAGTCCAAGAACACCGCAGCCCGGCTCATCTGTATGGGTACAATCCTTAAATCTGCAGCTGTCGGCAGCATGGGCAATTTCTGTAAAAGCCGCATCGAGCGATTCAGTATCCCCGTAGGGACGCAGTTCCCGTAGACCGGGAGTATCAATCACCATGGCTCCGCTCCCTAACAGAAAGAGCTCTTTGCGGGTTGTAGTATGCCGTCCGCGCTTATCATCTTCACGAAGTGAGCCGGTTTTCTGAACACCTCTCCCCATAAGCTGATTGATAAGAGCCGATTTCCCCGCTCCGGAGGGACCGGTAAAAGCGGCAGTAACCCCCTGAACCAGAAGACCGTTCATCTGCTCAATACCCTCCCCGGTCAGAGCGCTAACCATAAACACCGGTATATTGCCCGAAACTGAAGCTGCCATGGTTTTAAATTCGGCCCTTTCGCTTTCAGAACAGAGGTCGCACTTGTTAAGTATAATTACAGGCTCTGCGCCTCCGTCACTTACCATTACTATATATCGTTCAAGACCGCGCTGTGTAAAATTCCGTCCTCCGTCGAGTGCTGCGACTATGAACATTATATCAATGTTTGCCGCAATAACCTGTTCATCGCTCCGCTTACCCGCAGCACGCCTTGAAAAAACGCTTCCCCTTTCGAGAATTTTTTCAATAATCATGGGATCACTTTCACTGCGCATAAGTACCCAGTCACCAACCGCCGGGTAGTCACCCGGTCCGGCAGCTGTGTACTGAAAATGCCCGGATATTCTCGCATCAGATCTCCCTTTTTCTGTTTCTACAGAATAGAGATGTCCGGCTTCACCGGTAACCCGTCCGGGTATAAGTCCTGACCCGCTCCAGACAGCATACTGATCTTCAAAAAAACTGTTCCATCCTATATCTTCAAGTTTCATTTTATCGCCTCAGCTATTATAATTTCGATCTTTTCATATACGCCCGTGTTATCCGGAAACGGGAACATTTTAACAGGTTTAACTGCAATATGCATCAGCCGGGTCTGATTGTCATCTCCGGCAATTCTATTGGATCTGATAAACCCGCACTTAACACACCTGTGAATAAGAGCCCATTCACCATCCAGCCTTACCCAAATGCCTATGGGCTCCATCATTCCTCTGCATACAGACATTCTGTCACCGGTACGAAGATCTACATGTCTGCTCCAGAGACATTCGGGACAATGATTTCTGTTCAAAGTACCCGAGATGGCTGTTACCACAGATCTGCCGCATTTTTCACAAATAAAAGCATTATGCTCATTTATATATTTCCTGTCACTTCTGGACATTTTATTCCTCTATAATATTGTAGAATTTCAGAAAATGACGGTAACCGGATAAGAATATTAATTAATGAATATCCGGAATTCCGCTTATCTGAGTTAAATTATTGTAATTATGGAATACGATGACCCGCTCTGTGCACACAGAGTGTAACTGAAGGATAGACTTGAAGTAAATAATTTGCGGAAAAAATTTTTAAAATAAAAAAATTGTCCGAAGTCAATCCCTGAGCAGGAACATCCCTCTAACAAAATCCAGCATCCTGGCCGCCTTTAAAATTTAATTGGAGCAAAGAAAACTATAAAAAAAAGATTAATATATCCGTTTCTGAATCGTTACAAGTGTAAAGTCATCGCCATAGTCGGGAGAACCGCTATGCTCTGTCACAGCCTGTATTATCTGGCGATTAAACTGTTCAAGTGGTTTTTTATGATAATTATTTTGAACCAGTTTTTTAAGCAGCGGAATAAGCCTTTCGTAACCGAACTCTATCTCTTTTGAATCGGTCTCTTCTATAATACCATCTGTAAAAAGGAGCAGAATGTCCCCCGGTTTAAATGCGACGCGTCCCGGTTCATATCTCGAATCATCTATAAAACCGATCAGCCTCCCGGGCTTATTAAGAAGCTCTACCTCGCCGGTGTCATGATGCAGAAGTATCTGCTCGGGATGCCCGGCTGATGCAAAAACAATCTCTTCAGTGGTAATATTACAGAGGAATGATGTAAAAATATTTTTCCCCTTCAGGTTGTGATAGGTAAAATTATTAATGTAATACAGACGTTTATCGGGATCGACAAGTTTAAGGCTCTGGTTATTAACGATGTCTATCTGCATAGTGAAAAGTGCAGCCTGGATTCCGTGACCGGTGGCATCGGCTACCATCACTGACAGTGCTCCGTTGTCCAGAACTTCGACATTGTAATAATCACCGCCGACTTTTTTATTATGGGGAATATACGAAACTTCGATGTTGAAATTCTCAAGTGAAGAGTAAAATTCTTTGTCAGTGAGTACTCCCCGGAGCATGGTGTTTACCCTGGCAAGCAGTTCGCGTTTATCGAATGGTTTTACAAGGTAATCGTTTGCACCCGATTCGAATCCCTGAATAAGATCGTTGATGAGCCTCTTTGCCGTAAGCATAATCACCGGGAGCTCATTGGGATTATATTTTTTACGTATCTCTCTGCAGACTTCATATCCCGAAAGGCGTGGCATCATTACGTCGAGAAGAACAAGATCCGGTTTACCCTTCTCCATTATCTGGTCAAGTGCCTCCATCCCGTTTGAAGCTTCAGTCACATGATATTTGAAGGGCATAAAATGATTACGTAAAACCTGAAGGTTTACAGGATCATCATCAACTATCAGGATATTAAAAGATGAGAGCTCATTATTTTTTTCATCAATGTCATTAACCGATGTCCGGTTAAAATTTATATTTTCAAGATCATATTCAAGTTTTGAAACAACACGCTGCGTATTAACCTGGTGATGTTCCGAGACAGGTATTGTAAATGTAAACGAAGAACCTTTTCCGGTTTCAGATACTAAACCTATTGTTCCGCCATGCAGCTCAACCAGTTTTCTGGTTATTGCCAGTCCCAGTCCGGTTCCGCCATATTCCCGCTCTGTGGAACCGTCACCCTGCTCAAAGGAGTTGAAAATAATCTCATGCTTGTCACTGGGTATTCCTATGCCGGAGTCTTTTACAGTGACTGCGATCATATCCCGCCCTTTCTCCTGTATTATTTCAGCGGAGACTTCAACGGTTCCCTCTTTTGTAAACTTTATGGCGTTCCCTACAAGATTATAAAGAATCTGCTGAAGCCGGTTTTCATCACCAAGGGCCGGAGGTAGATTATAATCAATCCGGTTAAACAGAGTTATCGGCCTTGTTCCTGTTAAAGTGCGGGATAATATAAGAACATGATCAACCATTGAATAGATGTCGATTGACTGCCGCATTATTTCAATGTCGCTGTTTTTCATTTTTGCAAAATCGAGAATATCATTAACCAGATTCGAAAGTCGTCGTGCGCTTGACTCTATGAGTTTGAGGTTATACTTATGTGTATCGCTCAACTCCCCCATGGAACCATCCCCCATGGATTCAGTAAGGCCTATTATTCCATTAAGAGGGGTCCGCAATTCATGAGATGTGTTGGCCAGAAATTCATCCTTCAGCTGATCCATGGCTATAAGCTGCCGGTTCGCCTGCTGCAGTTCGGCGGAAAGAGTCTCCGCTGTTTCAAATGCCATGGTAAAGCGATGAGCCAGCAGATAAGACTGGGATAATATATAGAAGACAAGTCCATATGATGCCGTATTCATGGTATTGATAACCTGACTGTTATACAGGATATCATTAATTCCAGTAAGATATAGTACGGCCATCCCAATAAATGCAACTATAGCACCGTCACGTTTCCTGTAAACCGCAATTGAAAGTACCGCCAATATCAGAAGTCCGCCCAGGAGTATAAATAGATCATAAAAAATTTTCCCTTCACTGTAGTATTTAAGAGGAAGCGAAATTATAAGCGCTGCAATTATCAGTGCAATGGAGATAATTGGAATCATTATCTTTTTTTTCATTTCATAGGGGAATACTGTATAAAAAAACAGAACAATCAAAGGTATCATTCCGTAGGATGAGAGATATTCTATTTTACTGTACATCTCCCAGTTTATAGAAGGGAACCACGCTGCCAGATATCTCTCCCCCATAACCATGGAGCGCATACCCATTGACATGGTTAAAATTGAAAAAACCAGTGCGGATTTTTCACGCGGCCTGAGAAAAAAAATTCCCAGATGATACAGCATCATAATTAATATAACGCCCAGTACGAGAAAAGCGAGCTGTGTGTTCCGCTCACGTTCCGCTTTAATCAGAACTTCAGGTCCGAGATGAATACTCTCCCACAATCCCCCTTTTTTATGATGAAAATTTGAAACCTGCACAACAATATCAACGGTCCCTTTATTGCTGCCTTTATCAGCCGGATTATGAAAAAATACAGTACGGGGGAGATACTGAGGCACACCTCTCTCTGCAGAGACTTCACCGTTTTCAGAAAGGAGTTCACCATTTACCCAGAGCTTATAGGCCGTTGCCGCGTCAAGGATCTTTAATCCGATAAAGGGGGAACTTCCCGATACAATTACCTTCAGACGGTAAGTGGCGTATCCATTACCGGGGAGCGGCGCCATGGGATGTTCAATATCATTCCATATAGAAGGGACTTGAACAAAAACAGGATTATCAAGTCTGTTCCCGCCGGAGAAATCTGAAGGAGTATAGAGCTTCTTCCAGTAAAATTCCCATTCCCCATCAAGGGCATAGTTGCGATGGGGCGCTGCCTGTGAAAGGTCAAGGACACCCATCTCAGCCCGATAAACCGGGAAATCACGGGAACAGGAGAATAACAATAAAAAGATTAATATATATAACGGGATGAGGTTTCTTTTATTCATATAATATTTATTTACAGTAATTTTTCATGAAAGTCAAGACCTTTATTTACTCTTAATTGAACTTCAAAAGATAACGGATTATTTTTTCAGGCACAGCGCTTCGCGCTGTGCCTGAAATGGGGGATTACGGGGGCAGCGCCCCCGTGATCCCCCAATTTCAGGCGTATGCGGAGCATACGCAGCCCCGAAAATAATTTACTACCCTGATAATTTTAAAAAAAAAGGTTTTTGATTAAAATTTTATAATAAAGACTTGTTATGTCACTGAAATTTTGTACTATATTATTATAACTTTATGCAAATTAAATAATGGAGCACCGGTACAACTGATATGCCGAAAATACTGATTGTTGAAGATGAAGAGATGTTAAGAGATCTCTACGAGGAAGAGCTTCTTGACGAGGGATATGAAGTAGTAAAAGCTGCGAATGGTTCCGAAGCCTTAAAAATTGTTGAGAGTGAAGAGATTGACCTTATTATGATGGATATCAGTATGCCGGAAATGGACGGGATTCAGGCTCTCGGAAAAGTTGCTTCAAGAGAAAGGAAAATACCGGTAATTATCTATACCGCCTATTCAAACTATAAAAGTAATTTTATGACATGGACCGCAGATGCTTATCTTACAAAATCATCAAACCTTGACGAACTTAAAAAAAAGATCAACAACCTTCTTGCCAGAGATTTATAGTATCTGAAAACTCCTCTGATTTTATAGATTGACTTTTTATAAAGACGAATCTATACTTTGCCCCGGCAGGTCTCATTAAAATTATTCACCCGTTTAATTCCGTAAAACATATCCGGAGGAGTTTACCATGAATCCGCACTGGAAAAATACTGTTGTTTATCAGATATATCCTAAAAGTTTTCAGGACAGCAATGGCGACGGGATCGGCGACATTCCCGGAATAATCAGCCGTCTTGAATTTCTGAAAGAGCTTGGCGTAAACTGCATCTGGCTCTCCCCTGTTTACCGGTCACCCAATGACGACAACGGTTACGACATAAGCGATTACCGCGATATCAATCCGGAATACGGAACCATGACAGATATGGACAACCTTATCTCCAGCGCAAAAAAACTCGGCATCGGAATTATTATGGATCTTGTCATAAATCATACCTCCGATGAACATGAGTGGTTTGTAAAAAGCCGTGACAAGTCGAGTCCGTACCGCGATTACTATTTCTGGCGTGAAGGTAAAAAGGGAAAACTCCCCAATAACTGGACCTCTTTTTTTGCCGAGGATGCATGGTCAAAAGATGAAGCTTCCGGTGAATACTATCTCCACCTTTTTTCAAAAAAGCAGCCCGATCTGAA
The DNA here is from genome assembly GCA_002839285.1 of Spirochaetae bacterium HGW-Spirochaetae-5. Taxonomy (GTDB): domain Bacteria; phylum Spirochaetota; class UBA4802; order UBA4802; family UBA5550; genus WRGT01. Next base: position 140,602 of record PGXT01000001.1, read on the forward strand.
CTACCATAATCCCAGGGTACTGGATGAAATAAAAGATATTATGCGTTTCTGGCTCGATAAAGGTATTTCCGGTTTCCGCTGCGATGTTATAAATATAATCTGGAAATCTTCACTTGAAAACGGCAGGAAGAGACTGATTCTCACAGGGAAGGAACACTACCTGACCCAGGAGGGGATGCACCGGATTCTAAAAACTCTGCGGAAGGATGTGCTTGATAATTATGACTGCTTTACCGTAGGCGAAACTGTTTTTGTAACACCAAAAGATGCCAATGATCTCTGTAGTGAGGAATCAAAAGAACTTGATATGATTTTCTGTTTCGAACATATGGAGTGCGACCAGATAATTGTAAAGTGGTTCACACGTAAGTTTAAACCGAAACGCCTGTTCAAAGTCCTGACTAAGTGGCAGAACGGGATAACATGGAATGCCCTGTATTTCGAAAATCACGATCAGCCGCGGAGTATTTCAAGATTCATTAAAGACAGAAAATTTATGAGCCAAGGTGCCAAAGCCCTGGCCATGATGCTGTTTACACTCCGGGGGACCCCTTTTGTTTTTCAGGGTCAGGAGATTGGAATGACAAATTTTGATATAGAATCACTGGACCAGATACAGGATATAGAATCACACAATGTTTACAAACTTGCAAGAAGACTCCACTTCCCTGAATGGTACGCATGGAGAATGATTCAGCTTAAAAGCAGAGATAATGCCCGCACACCAATGCAGTGGAACAATACAGAAAATGCCGGATTTTCAACGGGGAATCCATGGATAAAAGTAAACGAAAACTTTCATCAGATTAATGTAGAATCTCAAATCTCCTCTGCAGAATCTGTTCTGGCATTCTACAGGAAGCTCATTGATCTACGAAAAACCTCGCCGTTGCTTATTGACGGAAATTTCAGAAAAATAAAAATTACAAAATCGATATTTGTATACGAACGGTTTATCGATGAAAAATCAGAGAATATAAATCTTTCTCAATACAAACAGATGAGAGTTATAATCAATCTGAGCAATAAAACAAAAAAATATAAATCCGGAGATAAAGTTTTACTCTCGACTTACGAGAGAGATTCATATGACGGGAATCTTTTCCCTTATGAGGGGATTATACTATATGAATCTGTTAACGATTGATTTAGTAGTAGTGATTAGACCGGATGATTAATTAAAAAAAACATATAAAGCCGCAAACTTTTCGAACTCACCCCCGGCCCCTCTCTTTGGTAAGAAAGAGAGGGGAGTTTAAAAGAGGAAATTTATTGCGTATTTCAGGGGAATATTTTGTTTTACGAAGCCTCTCTTTTTTTCATCAAAGAGAGGGGCGCGGCAGTAGCCGGGGGTGAGTGTTAAGAGTTTTAATGAAAATTTACCCGATCACGGAACTGGTCATTCGAATCTGGAGATATTACAAATGATTGAATTTAATGAAAAAGAAAAAATCTTTTACCTTAATACAGAAAACTCAAGCTATATCTTCCGTGTAACTGAATTTAATCACCTGGAGAGTGTCTACTATGGAAGCCCTGTCCCGGCTGGTGAAATAGATTCTCTCAGACTTAAACACACCGTTCCAATCGGGAGCAGTGTTGCTTACTCTCCGGAAAATGATATCTACTCTCTGGATAATCTGACTCTTGAATATTCCGGGATCGGTAAAGGTGATTACAGGCATTCACCAGTTGAAATCCGCATGCCCGACTCTACCTTTGTATGCGACTTTGTTTATCGAAGCCACAAAATTTATGATGGATCTTCAACTTCGGAAAAACTTCCGCTTTCGTATGGTGACAACAAAGAATGCACTACACTTGAAATCACTATGGAAGATATTCCGAATAGCGTACTTCTTACAATGTTTTACACAGTATTCCCTGCATCTGATGTTATTACACGTCGTGTAGTTCTGAAAAATAATAATACGGCAAGTCTCCAGATAAGAAAACTGATGAGCTTTATGCTTGATCTTAATCTCCCCGGAGCTGTCATGCTCACTCTCGACGGCGGATGGATTAAAGAAGCGAACAGTCATACACGAACTCTAACCTATGGACTTTATGTTAACGAATCCAACACAGGCGCTTCAAGCAACAGGCATAATCCCGGTATAATTCTGCATGATAAAAAAACCAGTGAAGATCATGGCAATGCCTACGGATTCAATCTTGTCTACAGCGGCAATCACTACGAGGGGGTTGAAGTAAGCAACCACGATCTTATCAGAGTAATGTCCGGAATAAACCCCCACTGTTTTGAGTGGGAACTTAAAACAGATGAGTCTTTCGAAACTCCCGAAGCGATTATGACTTTCTCTTCCGGCGGACTTAACGGAGTAAGCGGTCATTTCCATGATTTTATAAATAATCATATTGTCCGCGGCGTATATAAGGGGAAAGACCGGCCGGTGCTTCTTAACAACTGGGAGGCGCACTTTTTCAAATTCAATCAGAGAAAACTCCTTGGTCTTGCAAAACGTGCAAAAAAAATCGGAGTGGAACTCTTCGTTCTTGATGACGGATGGTTCGGGAAACGTAACGATGACAAGGCCGGGCTTGGCGACTACAATGTAAACAGGAAGAAGTTCCCCCGCGGACTGGCACCCTTCGCCCGGAAGATAAACCGTATGGGGATGAAATTCGGACTATGGTTTGAACCTGAAATGGTTAATGAAGACAGCGAACTCTTCCGCAAACACCCGGAATACGCGGTAAAGATAAACGGAAGAAAACCATCCTACGGCAGAAACCAGCTGGTTCTCGATCTCTGTAATGACGAAGTCCGGGATTATATAGTAAACAATGTAAGAACAGTTCTTGAAAGCGCAGAAATTTCATATGTGAAATGGGACATGAACCGGCATATCAGCGATATGTTTTCCAGCCATGTTCCGCTGCAGGGGATGTTCTTTCACAGTTATATTCTGGGCCTCTACGATATCTTTAAAAGAATCTTTCATGATAAGCCTCACATTCTTCTTGAGAGCTGCTCAAGCGGAGGGAACAGATTCGATCTTGGGATGTTGTGTTACTCGCCGCAGATCTGGGCTTCCGATGATACGGACCCGATTGAACGATTAAGGATTCAGAAAGGTCTCAGCTACTTCTACCCCTTATCGACTATTGGCGCCCATGTTTCATGCGCTCCCCATCAGCAGACGCTAAGAGCAACACCGCTCTCATCACGTTTTAATACGGCATCTTTCGGGGATTTGGGATACGAGCTGGACCTTAAATACCTTTCATGGATCGAAAAGCGCGAGGTTAAAAAGCAGATTGAGTTTTACAAGGAGCACCGGAGAGTTTTTCAGTTCGGCAGATTTTACCGCTTTGACAGCAAAAAAGACAATAAAGAGAATTTTATATGTGTAGCACAGGATCGGAAAAGCGCAGTTGCAGGACACTTCCAGACTCTTGCATCTGCAAGTGAAGCGAGCGATATACTCCCCGTTACGGGTCTTGATCCGGAAAAAAATTATACAATTAAAACTGTTAAACAGGGTTTATCTATAAAAAGATTCGGCGCATTAATCAACCACATACTCCCTTTCAGGATTCATCCCGAGGGATTTATAATCCGTACTGTTGATAAATTTTTCAGACTCCCGGACTGTGTGGAGGAATACTCCGCCAGCGGGAAGACCCTTCATGCTGGCGTGCGCCTTAACAATCAGTTCATGGGTACAGGGTATAATGACAAATCAAGAATGCCCGGTGATTTCGGTTCATACTTGTATTTAATAAAGGAAAAATTATAAAGGAGAGGAACCGTAAATATGAAAAATTTTAAACGGAACAAATATGCCTTCAGTCTGGGTACTATCGGCAGGGATATGCTTTACACTCTTGTGAGCATGTATCTTGTTTTCTACCTTACGGACATACTCAACCTCTCCAGCAGTATAATGTGGTGGATCACAGGGATTATGCTTTTTGCAAGAGTTTTCGATGCCATGAATGACCCTGTCATGGGGACCATTGTTGATAACACTAAGACTAAATACGGTAAATTCAAACCATGGATTCTTTTTGGTGCACTCAGTTCAGGACTGCTGACAATTCTTCTCTTTTCGGATTTTAGTCTATCCGGTGCGGCATATGTATCGTTATTTGCAGTTATCTACATTCTCTGGGGTGTTGCATTTACGACAAATGATATCTCATACTGGTCCATGCTCCCATCTCTGACAACGGACCAGAAAGAGAGGGAACAAATCGGCGCCCTTGCGCGTATATGCGCCAACATCGGCCTCTTCACCATTGTCGCAGGAATTATCCCGATAACAACTGCACTTGGCAACATAACAGGCAGCATGAAAACTGCCTACTTTGTTTTTGCTCTTATAATTGTAGCCATTCTATGGATTGGACAGACTATAACACTTTTCGGAGTTAAAGAGCCGAGGGATCTTTTCAAGGTGGAGGACTCCACATCTCTGAAAGGGATGATTGAAGCAATATTCAAAAACGACCAGCTCTTATTCACAGCGCTATCCATGGTTCTATTCATGATCGGTTATATAACAACTGCAAGCTTCGGGCTTTACTTCTTCAAGTATGCCTATAAGGATGAAGGTATGTATGCAGTTTTTGCACTGATTCTTGGAGCGTCGCAGATCTTTGCTCTTCTGGTCTTCCCGTTCTTCAGCAGGTTTTATAACAGAAAACAGCTCTACTCTGCCGCTACGGCACTGGTTGTTACCGGTTATGTTATATTCTTCTTCTCTCCGATGAATATGCTTTACATCGGAACGGCGGGTATACTGATTTTTATAGGACAGGCCTTTATTCAGCTTCTCATGCTTATGTTTCTTACAGATACAATTGAGTACGGCCAGTGGAAATCCGGGAAGAGGAGCAACTCCATTACTCTGTCGCTTCAGCCGTTTATCTACAAAATGGGCGGCGCAATCGGATCGAGTATTGTCAATGCAACGGTTATACTTTCAGGTATTAACGATGCAACGGACAATCCCGATATGGTAACGCCGGAAGGGCTTTTCATGATGAAGTTTGCAATGATGATTATTCCGCTTATACTGATAGTTGCCGGTTTTCTTGTTTACCTTTTTAAATATAAAATTGATAAGGAGATGTTTGATAAAATCATTATGGATCTTAAAGCCAGAGGGGATATTATCGATAGGGGTTAATAATTCGTAAACCTGAAAATTAATGTCTTTACCACTATAAACCCCATTATTATCTGGTATCTATAGTGAGTAAAAAAATGAATAACAACCGTACCGGAATAATACTATCATATCTGGCTATCTACTTTGTCTGGGGCTCGACCTATCTTGGGATCAAATGGGCAGTTGAAACCATCCCCCCATTCTACCTTGTGGGGTTCAGATTCATATCCGGCGGGATTGTTTTTATAATAATATCAATCGCTGCGGGAAAGATAAAATCATTCCCGAAATTGAAGGAGATTACCTCAGCTCTGTTCCTTGGAGTATTTCTGCTGCTCCTGGGTAACGGATTCATTTCATGGGCAGAGGAGAAGGTTGACAGCTATCTTGCCTCACTGATTGTTTCATCAACTCCATTCTGTATCGCTTTCTTCAACTGGATACTTTTCAAAGAGAAATTATCCCCCGTCAGAAGTACATTCAACTTCAGTTTTCATCTTGGTTTAATACTCATCGGATTCATATGCTGGAGCTTTGCGACAAGTATGGGGCACAAATTACCGGTTCATAAAAATAATCTTTTCAACAGCGGCATGCAGATGCTTTTTGTCGGAGTTATAGCTCTGACATTATCATACTTCGTTTACAAACCTCTTCCGGTTATAATCCCTGAGATCTCTTTACGTTCATGGGGCGGACTGATTTATCTGTCGGTTTTCGGTGCAGCAGGTTTTTATGCCTATAACTATCTCCTGGTCAATGAACCTGCAATCCGGATTTCAAGTTATGCGATTGTAAATCCGCTCATAGCTGTGCTGCTTGGCATTTTCGCCGGGAATGAAAAACCGAGCATGATGCTCTTTATCGGAATGCCGGTTATTCTGGGGAGCCTTATATGTATGATGTACGGAGAGACGCTTATCTCTCTATTCAGAAATAAACCCCTCGGCAAAGCCATAATTGAAGATAATAATTTTGATGCAGCCATAACTGAAGATTAACAATTAAAAATTATCAAACATTAAACTCAATTATAAAACCGGTGCCCCCCTCCCGTTCAATACTGATCTGTCCGCCGATCTGAGATGTGAGCATACTGATAAGCTGCATTCCAAAACCTGTAGAATTTTCAAACGAAACAGATTCCGGGAGTCCTCTGCCGTTGTCTCTGAATATAATCTGAACCCGATTCTCTTTCATGGAAACAGTTAAACTGATCATTGCATTACTATAGTCCGGAAAAGCATACTTCATTGAATTAGTGATAAGCTCGTTTATTATAATTCCCAGCGGAGATAGAACCTTTGTGCTTAACATAAAATCATCTATATTAAGCTTTAATTTCAGTGATTCTTTTCCGGGAAACAATCCGATTATCTCACCGACAAGTGCAGTAAAATAATCTTTTAGCGAAAGTACACTCTCACTATCCGAACGATACAATTTATCATAGAGAATCATCATGCTCTGTACGCGTCCGGCTGCATCAAACAACACCCCTTTAGTATGAGGGTTATCCTGCATATCAAGCTGCAGAGTAAGGAGATTAAGTATTGTTGACATATTGTTTTTTACCCGATGGTGCACCTCTTTTAAAATCAGCTCTTTATCCTTTAAAAGATTCTGAATTTTTTCTTCAGCTTCTCTGCTTTCTGTAATATCGCGGGAGAATCCGACTATCGAATTAGAAACACCATCCGGTCCAAAGACTGGTGTACCGGTAGCCTCATGTATATGCCATGATCCGTCTGCATGTTTAATACGATAGACAGTGCTGCTCTGCATTTTTTTTAAATGAACAGCGTTATTGATAGAATCTGTACATATCTGTAAATCATCCGGATGAACAATGCTGTTAAAATTTGCGCCTATAATAACTGAAGGTGAATACCCGGTAATTCTCTCCCATGAAGGTGACGCATAAGTAAAACACCCGGTGCTATCCAGACTCCATATAAGATCAGATGAGTGTTCAACAAGAATTCTGTACTTCTCTTCGCTCTCCTTCAATGCAGCGTCCGATCGTTTTCTTTCGGAAATATCTCTTGTTACGCCTAGAATTGACACTACCTCCCCGGAATCATTACGCATTATAGA
>PGXT01000297.1 GCA_002839285.1 Spirochaetae bacterium HGW-Spirochaetae-5
TCGCCACATTGCCCTTTCCCCATACCAAAAAGTTGTTGATTTAATAAATTCTTAAGTGTTACTGTAATTTATGTTTTAATTGCAACGTCGGGTATGCTCTGACGTTAAGTGAAACGGCCTATTATTGCCCGCCGTCCTGGCGGGCTTGTTAATGAGTTATTGATTATTTGATAAATGATTATCAGTTATTGAGTAAACTTTTTCTAGGAGTGTAAAATATTGAAGTTTTGCTTCTTTTGTATTATTAATTAATTCTTTAAATTTGCCCGCAATCTCATTCCAATTGAAATCAATTGATTCACTTAAGTTTTGTGTTTTTTTTAAACCAATATCCTTTTCTTTTTCTGGATTTACCAGATTATGAGTAAATTGATTATTCTGGATCCTCCAACTTAAGACTTTTTCATTTTTATCCATATCATAATGAAGATCAAATTTAATTACATCGTCTTCATAGGTCCATATGAATATCTGAAAATATGTTTCTTTTACAGAATCCTCAAAATATTTCCTAACATGACCAGATTTTTCAATACGATCTTCATATTTAATAAAATAAGGAATATCCGAATTAATTTCCTTATCTATTTTACGATGCTCATCGCGTCTTCGGTTAATTTCATTCTTCGAAAAATAATAATTTGTATTATAACTTGTTGATCTGTCAGTATTAAACCCGACTCCAAAAGATGAGGACATCGGCTTTAACGAAGAAGATAATTCTATTCTCTTTTTCTTCATATCTATCAGTTTTTAGTTTTAAATTTGACTGTTTTAAATATAATTAAAAGAAAATGTTATTGTCAAAACATTTATTATTAACTTCTTGCTTTTCGGCGTCCATGCCTCAAAGCAAATATACCCTTTCTAACAGGGCCGCTTCACTTAACTGAGCATACCCGCTCGCTCACTGCTTTCGCTCGGGCTTCGCCACATTGCCCTTTCTCCCTATCGAAAAGTTGTTGATTTAATAAATTCCCAAGTGGTAATGTACAAATCGTACTCATTGCAACGTCGGGTATGCTCAAACGTTAAGTGCCATTGCTCCCAAAGAGCCGCGCGAAGAGTTATAGTTATAATCTTCAGTAAACAAATATCTTCACTGCTGCATATTCAGAAAACACAA
>PGXT01000298.1 GCA_002839285.1 Spirochaetae bacterium HGW-Spirochaetae-5
CAGTCTTCGCGCGGTAAAGTGCGGTATCAGCCCGGGCGAGTATTGAATCCAGAGTGTCACCTTTTCTGAATCCTGAAACTCCGCCGCTTATTGTTATATCGCATTTTTCATCTTCTCTTCCATCGTGTTTTTTAAAGAATTCGCTTGTTTCAACCTGTTTCCTTATTCTGTCAGCTGCACAGAAAGCGCTCTCTTCATCTCCGTGAGTTAGAATGATAAATTCATCGCCTCCCCACCTTACAAGAACATCGGTTAGTCTCATACAGTCTCTTGCGATAGAGGCAATTGTTTTTATCGATGAATCCCCGGTTATGTGCCCCATGGTGTCATTTATACTTTTAAAATGATCTATATCAAAAATGATCAGCGAAAATGGGATACCGCTTCTGTTATAGTCATAGACCGATTTTCTGAATTGTGTGTCAAATTCTCTTCTATTGTTCGCGCCGGTGAGTTCGTCTGTTGCAGCCATATATTCAAGTCTGCTCTGGAAATAATTAATTACAAAAATACATATTCCGATAATCGTAATCGAAAAAAAGATCCCGAATATGAAGTTCAATGTAACGTTCTTTGTAATGTCCCCCATACGTGAATTTTCATCAATTTCAACAAGGAGGAACCAGTGGAACTCGGGAATGTATCTTACTGACAGAAGCACATGTTCATTATTTCTGTCAAATTCATACATCGATGTGCTTTCTTTTGAAGCAAGAATTACATCGGCAATATCTTTAATACCGTTGAGTTTATGAATGTCTGCATGTTCGGTGAGTTTTTCATTGGGATGGGCCTGTATTATTCCATCTGTATCTACAAGGTATACAATTGAGCCGTATGAATCCTTGTACGACTGAAGGAGAGATGTAATTTTATCCATTTTAAGACCAACACCGGTTACTCCGATCAGATTATCTCTGTAATCTGTTGTGCGGTGATTGATGAAAATGGTGAGTATATTTTTTTCTGCTTCGTTTGTATCAACGTCAAGATCGTATTCAAGACCTGAATTGACAAATTTAAAATACCACTGGTCATGGGAATCATCTTTTGAAATAGTTTTAGCAATGCCGCTGTTGTGATAATATTTCCTGGTCTTTTCAGAGATGAAGAAGGTTGAGAA
>PGXT01000132.1 GCA_002839285.1 Spirochaetae bacterium HGW-Spirochaetae-5
CCAATCAGACAATTTCATAAGAACATCTTAAAGGGAACTGCTTCGCCTTAGCCATAAGATGAACTTTTTCGACTTTAGTTACAGCTATATCATAAGTAAAAACTCCGCATACACCCATACCCTTCTTATGCACGTCGAGCATTATCTCCGTTGCTTTAGATGGGGTCATATGAAATACCGTAGTAAGAACTTCTACAACAAAGTCCATTGTTGTATAATGATCGTTATGGAGCAGCACCCTGTACATATCGGGTTTCTTAAGACTCTGCTCCGATTCGAGGCTTACACCTCCGTTAAAATTGTTATCTGAACCCGCAGACATGATCAGACCTCCGGATTATAAACTCTATATTAATATTTTTCACTGAAATTATTCCTTACTTTTTTGATGTTTACCGGTTACTGCACTGAACTCTAAATCCCCCCGTTTCGCTTCGCTTCAACATCCCCCTTTGTTAAAGGGGGTTATAAGATCCTGTGCCTGAAAAAATTGCACATCCGGGTGCATCAGGGGGATAACCGACAAGCCGGAGAGTTTTCAACTATCAAACAGATTAAAAATCATAAAAAATTTATACGCTGAAGCATGTCACGTAACCTTGATCTTCCCGTGCCTTGCTATCGCTTTAATTAAAAAATACCCGAAAACAGGCATCTCCTCACCTTTTATAAGATATATCCGCTTAATGATAAATGCACAGGCATACTGTTTCATGTCAAGGCTTCTTATAATTCTGAAAATTGGACTGAAAATATCTTCAAAAAAGATAATAAAAAGCCTGGTTAAAAACTCCTCAACATCATCTTTTACTTCAGGAAAAAATCTCACAAAGGGTATTTTTCTGTCTGAATAAATATACTCCTCTGTAAAACGTTTAATCCCGTAATCCTGCCCCAAAAGATAATAGACCATATCTATAGACATTTTTAAATTCTGCTGCATACCCAGTGAACCGGGGAGAGCTTTATAAACCTGATAAAGAGTAGAGGTCATTCTTCTGATCTCCTCGCTATTCATCACCTGAATATCTTTTATCTTATCTCCATTAAAAATACTTTCAATAATCTCGTCTATCTTCTGACCGTATTGAATGCCGAAGGGTGTTACCAGAAGTTTATCGGAAAAATTGATATTATGCCCTTCACGTTTAGCAGGTTTGATATCCTGATCATTTCCGGAAGAATCAAAATCCTGTTCCACTGTTTTAGGCTTGGTTTTAAACAGATATATATTCTGAAAAAATTCTGTCACTTTTTTTATATTATCATCAATCTCAAACAGAGTGAGTCTGGTTTCACGTGTTATAATATTCAGATTTTTTTTCGAGGAGCTGTCCTCATTAAAAAAGAATTTTATATATGTTTTATCATCCCACCAGTCAAATCTGTTTAAAATTGTAAGATAAGCATCATGCAGAGATGCCGCAATAAACCCGTGCCTTGCCTTATGGGAAATTGTAATATTACTGCTCATAAGATCTTTAAATGTTTTCACATGCCCGTGCAGTTCATTCACAGGTATAGACATGGTTGTATTGCTTTTGCTCATGTTCATATTATACTGCTGAACCTGATGACTGAGTCTGTTTTCAATAACATTTCTGAGACTAATATATGATGATGTAGATGCAGGATTATTCACATCTGAAAAAATATTTGAAATGTATTCAACATCCAGATCTCTCTTCCCCTTCTGCGCGATCCCGAAAATCCTGGAGAGCGCCTGGATATCAATGAGAAGATCAATAACCATATTTGCCTGGGAAGCATTGAGCCTGTAATTAAAATTAATAAGGCTCGCCAGTTTACCCTCTGTTAAAATCTCTGCGTAATCAGTCAGCTTATTTATAATCCTGGTAAAACTCGGATAATCAATAAAAGGTGATATCTTCTTAAGATCTTCAGTGATTCTGGAACTGATAATTACATCATCCATCAATACTCCCTTATTACTAATAATATACGACAGCAGAACCTGATTTTTAAAAATAAATTTTATATTTATAAAAAAAATATTGGAAAATCACTGATAATTTAGCATATTAAAATTTAATTGACTAACCTTATTTTATATTTAGTCTGATAATTTGCAAATTCACAACTGAATTACATGAAATATAAAATATTATAGAATGAGCTGAACCATAGATGTTAATGATTTTAAAAATAGAGTCAATTACAGCAAGCAAAATTCTAAATTTGTTCAATATATAGACACGACCTGACATAAACCAAATAGTTATAATATCTTTCAAATATCGCATGCAGACAGTTGAAATATGGTTAATTTAAATAAATTGTATATAAATTTCCTGGAGCCGTAAAATGACAAAAATACTGGTCGTTGAAGATGACAAACCATCAGGACTTATTCTGAGAAAGCTTCTGGATAAATCGGGATATAATGTAACTGATGTGGTAGAGTCCGGCGAAGAGGCAATCGGCACAATTCTGAAAAATAAGCCCGATATTATACTTATGGATATCACCCTTGCGGGAGAGATTGATGGTATTGAAACCGCGGAAAGAATTTATCAGACTCACAATATCCCTTTTATATATATTACAGCTGGAACAGACAGCACCACTTTCGAAAGAGCAAAAAAATCACTCCCTCTTAATTATATTGTAAAACCTTTCAATTCTAAAACGCTTAATTCGGCCATTGAGATAGCACTATTCAAGTTTGATATGGAAACCAGACTTAAACAGAGTGAAATAAACCAGAAAAAAATCCTCGAATCCATACCTGATAAAATCTTTGAAATTAAAGCTGACGGCTCCCCCTGCTCCCCCGATGACGGAAAACTGCTCAATGAGCTATGGCCTGGTGATATTAAAAAGAATGCGGAACCATTTATCAAAAAAGCAATTAACGGAGATTCAATAGAAATTTTTGAATATCAAAACAATTCCGGTTACTTCGAATCGAGAATTATAAAAATGCGGCCGGATATTCTTCTTGTGATTACACGGGACATATCGGGTAAAAAACAGAATGAAGTCAACCTCTCTACACAGATAAATGAGATGGAGGACGCGATTAAAGAGAGGACCGGCGAGCTTCAGAAACTGAACAGAACACTGATCGCCGAGATAGACAAAAGAAATCTTGCGGAAGAGGAGATAAAGCTTTTCATCGATGTTGTAGAGCAGAGTGCAAACTGCATTATTATTGTCGAAAAAAACGGGACTGTCAAATACACAAACAGGGCGTTTTCCGAACTATCAGGTTATTCGAAAGATGAAGTCACCGGAATTAATATAAATGATATACCCAATCCTATTCTTCCGGAGGAGGATATACAGAAACAGATAAGAGGAGTAGACTTCTGGAAGGGTGAAACATATAATCTTAAAAAAACAGGTGAAATATATTATCTGAAAGCGTCTGTTTCCAAGATTAAGAACGACCAGGGGAAAACAAAATATATTGTTATATCCGCCGAGGATATTACAGACAGCAAAAAAGACGAAATGGCGCTGGAAAAGATGAGCAGTATTGTTCAGAACTCGGCATCTGATTCTATCGATAAAGATATGGCATGGCAGACATGGAAAGAGAAGATGCTCAGCAGGAACATCTCCCGTACAGACAGATCAATATTCAGCAATATAAATAACAGTTTCACTCAGGGCGCCGGTTTTGGTACACTGATTACTTTCATGGAGATGATGGCAAAATCCGCGAAAGAGAAGGACGGAACAAGAATCGTTGACGGAACACTCTTCAATGAAGCGATGAAAAATGTAAAAATTGCACAGGACGCATTTAAAATATTTGCCGGTATTGACTGGATTATTTCAAACAACATAGATCTTGAAGATAAATCTGTCCGTGAACTATACTCTCTGATCAAAGGGACTATAAGTAAAAATAACAAATTTGCAGAATTTAACAAACATAGAATTGTAATCAATGATCTTCCGAAGGGACTGAAGAGCAAAAAAATTAAAATTAATCCTCAATACTTTGCCGAGGCCATGTCGGAACTGGTTATAAATGCGCTGAAATTTTCCAGACCGGCAACAAATATTATTGTGATGGTTTACTCTCAGAATAATACACTTAGAATATCAGTAATTAATGAGCCTCAGAAATCGACCGACGGCACAATTGGTATACCGGAAGAGTATGAAAAAGTTATATTCGAACCATTCTACCGTATATCGAAACTGGTATATGAAAGATACAATACACTGGATTTCGGGATTGGACTTACATTTGTTGAAAAAATAATAACCCGACATGGCGGAGAGATTTTTGCTGAAAATATTATTGATTATTCAGATGTAACAAAAGATCCTCAGGTAAAAGTGAATTTAATGATCTCTCTCCCTTATACGAGAGATTAGTATTTTTGTTATGCCCTGAGTTGAATTCAGAAAAGACCGGTTCCCGGGCCCCTTCTGAAATATTGGAAAGGATGACTCTTTAATATAAAAAGTATGTAACAAACATTTCTATTTTAAAACCTGAATTTTAAGAAGTGGAATGGAGGAAAAATGCCATTTGTAAATGTAAAAGTTGCCGGGCCTCTCACTGTAGATCAGAAAAAAGCGCTGGCACAGAAAATTTCTGCAGCCTTAAAAGAAGTTGCGGGTAAAGACCCGAAAACTACATATATAGTTTTTGAAGAAGTTGACAGGGAGAACTGGGCGGTTGGAGAGAACCTTCTGTCCGGAATGTAAATCATGATAATATCAATTAATAATATCAATAAGTCGTATAAAGTCGCAGGGGAAAAAATCAACGTAATAGACAACCTCTCTCTTGAACTGGAAAGAGGTGAAATTATTGCAATTACCGGAAGATCGGGCTGCGGTAAAACAACACTTCTGAATATTATTACCGGCATAACAAAGCCCGACAACGGCACTATATCCTTCAGAGAGAAGAAACTGAAGTACTGGTCGGACTTCTCCATGTCAAGAATCAGAAACAGGGAGATAGGCCAGATTTTTCAGACTTTCCGTCTGCTCGATGACGAGACTGTAATGACAAATGTAATGATGCCGGCACGGATCAGAGGTAACGCCGGGTCAGCAGTAAGAAACTACGCAATTGAAATACTGGGGAAAGCGGGTATTGCTGAATATCAGAATACAAGAGCGGGACTCCTTTCGGGCGGGCAGAAACAGCGTGTAGCAATTGCAAGAGCCCTGGTCAACAGACCCTCACTTATTCTGGCCGATGAACCCGATGCCAATCTCGACGGCGAGACATCCATGGAGATATTTACTCTTCTTGAGATGTTAAAACGTGAAGGCAAGTCTATAATTATTGTGACACATAAAGATTACATGCTTAAAAAAGCGGATAGAACTTATAAAATGGAAAAAGGGAGCCTCAGGGAACTGTAATGCTCAGTAAATTATATCTTATAAAAAAAGAACTCTCCGGAGGGAAATTCATCTCTTTCATAGTATTCTGTGTAATACTCCTCTCGGTGTCGGCTATTGTATCTTTCAATATTCTTTCAGAGAATTTTAATAATTATATCGTTAATAATTTTGCTTCATCCATCCCGCCCGATGAAATCAAAGTCAAACCGGGTGAGAGTAAAAGCCTCTTTCTATTCTCAACAGGTACGGGGAAAGAGCTCAGCGGCGCTGCTATAAACAGAATATCAAAATTATCCGGAGTCAGAAAAGTGGATCCGGTAATGGCAGTAACAATACCCACATCTGCAACCATCTACTTCTTTTCATTTCAGTACAACACAGATCTTATTGTAGCAGGGGCGAGTTATAAATTTATTGAAAGCGATCTGAAAAACAGCAAAATGAAAGAGGCATGGCTTAAAGGATCATATAACTTTGACAGACCGGGTGATACAGGGATTCCGGTTCTTGTTCCCAAAACTCTTATCGATTCATATAATAACGGATTAGCAGCGGCAAATGCCCTGCCGGAAATTGTACCGGAAAAGATGTCGGGCTTGAGGTTTAAATTATCATTCGGGAAATCCAGTGTTAACGCCTTTGAAGGGGCTTACGACTGGTCATCGGTTGTAGCAGGCTACACAAATAAAATTAACATCATGGGTCTTGTAATCCCCTTGAAAGCTGCTGAAGAGATTAATAAAAAATTCGGGAAAACCGGAAGATATATGTTTGCAATGGTGAACGTTAAGGATCATAAAAATTTTGAGTCGGTAAAAAATCAGATTAAAAACATGGGATTCGTGGTCGAAACAGGGGAAAGCCTTTCATCGGAGATTCTTAAACTTAAAAACACAGTCAATGCCTTCATAACAATGATGATTACACTTGTTTCCGTGCTGGCTGTAGTTACCACAGCTCTCTGCTCTGTCACAGCAGTATGGGGAAGGATCGACTACTACAGAATTATGAGAACGCTTGGAGCTTCAAAATTTTTCATAGCACTTACTATTTTAATCAAGTTTGCAATCATGGGATTTGCGGCATCCTGGTGCGGAATATTTATCATCGAACAGCTGAAAGTCTATATTCTGCAGTCTGTAACAATACCGGGGGTAAAACTTACACTGGATATAAATGCTGCGACAATAGCAACAGTGCTCACAGCGGGGACTTTAATTCCAATGGCGGCATCATTACCGGCGATTATAAGGATGTTCTCGGCGAAATTGGATAATAATTAAGTATTATCCGCCCTGTCGGGCACCTTTCCCCATGGTGAGATCTAATCATTACCCACATCTCTTATTTTTAACTGTAGATCACCTCGCAAAGCCCCCGCACCCCCGGAGGGGGCAAAGATAAGGGGAAAACTTTTGTTTTAATATTAAAATATCTGATGAA
>PGXT01000133.1 GCA_002839285.1 Spirochaetae bacterium HGW-Spirochaetae-5
CTTCCTGAAGGGAACGTTTCACTATATCGTCAGGGTGACTTTGCCGATCTCTGCCGCGGACCTCATGTAATGAACACAGAAGCATTAAAGGCATTTAAACTTCTCTCTATTGCCGGAGCATACTGGCGGGGCGACGAGAAGAACAAAATGCTTCAACGTATATACGGTATTGCATTTCCCGACCAGAAGGCTCTTGCTAAACATCTTGAATTCCTTGAAGAAGTTAAGAAAAGAGATCACCGTAAGCTCGGCAAAGAGCTGGATCTTTTCAGTACCCATGAAGATGTGGGGGGCGGACTGATCTACTGGCATCCGAAAGGCGGGCGTCTTAGAACCAACATTGAAGAGTGGTGGAGAAAAGAACACTTCAAGAACGGTTACGAAATTCTCTATACACCACATATCGGAAGGGCCCACCTTTGGGAGACTTCGGGTCATCTCGGTTTTTACGCGGACAATATGTATTCACCGATGGAGATAGACGGCAATGATTACTATCTCAAGCCGATGAACTGTCCATTTCATATAAAGATATATCAGACATCACTGCATTCATATAGAGATCTTCCATTAAGATGGGCAGAGCTTGGAACTGTTTACAGATACGAAAAATCCGGTGTTCTTCATGGTCTTCTCAGAGTCCGGGGGTTCACTCAGGATGACGCGCATATAATATGTACTCCGTCACAGATTGATGAAGAGATTCGTGAAGTTTTACGATTCTCTCTATGGATGTGGAAGACCCTCGGTTTTACAGATATAAAAGCATATCTTGCAACAAAACCGGAAAAGAGTGTGGGTGAGCCTGAAAGATGGGTAACCGCGCAGGAATCTCTCCGGAAAGCAATTGAAGCGGAGAATCTTGTGGTAGAGATGGATGAAGGGGGCGGAGCATTTTACGGCCCCAAAATTGATCTTAAGATAAGAGACGCGCTGGGGAGAGAGTGGCAGATGACCACAATCCAGTTCGACTTCAATCTCCCCGACAGATTTGATATGTCATTTGTCGGAGAGGATGGACAGAAGCACAGACCATATGTTGTCCACCGTGCACTTCTCGGTTCAATCGAGAGATTTACAGGGATTCTGATCGAGCATTATGCCGGTAAATTCCCTGCATGGTTCTCGCCGCTGCATGCTATTCTGATAAATGTTTCAGAAGACCAGGCGGAGTATGTAAAAAAAGTAAAATCAGATATGATAGATATGGAACTCCGTCCAGAGGTCGATCTCCGTAACGAATCTATGGGATATAAAATACGTGAAGCCGTATCACAGAAAGCGCCATACGTCTGCGTTTTCGGTAAAAATGAAGTAGAAAACGGCTCAGTTTCCGTGAGAAAAAGAGGCGAGAAAGATTCAGTAACCATGAAACTCGAGGAGTTTTACGCATTATTGAAGGAAGATATAAAGCTAAAAAGATAGCCTTAGGAAGTGTCTAATGAGTCACAATTCCCCTCCCTCGATGGGAGGGGTTAGGGGAGGGTGTTCGGAAAGTTCTGAATAAATTAGTAACTATTTCACCCCCACCCAACCTCCCCCATCGAGGGGGAGGAGTGAAACTACTTTTAGGTCAGCTCATTCACTGGGGATTTTGAGGTCTGGTTGTTCGAGTTATTTGTGATATTCAGTCATTCTGTACAAATATTATGCAAATACCGAAAAAATATCTGATAAAATGAATTTTTTATTGATTTTAATAGCCCTGTTCAGTCATCCTGACGGTAAAGATATTTTCCGGGGGTACGACACCAATAAGGATAAATTTGACAAATTCAGGATTAACGAAGAGATAATCGCTGAGAATGTCAGACTGGTAGGTGAAGAGGGAGAGCCTGTAGTAATTGCGCTGAGTGCGGCTCTTGCAATCGCCAGAGAGAAAAGTTTAGATCTTGTTGAGATTACCGCAAACCAGGAACTTCCGGTTGTAAGAATCATCGACTACAGTAAGTTTAAATTTGATCAGATTAAAAAGGCCAAAGAAGCCAAGAAAAAGCAGAAGATCGTTCATATCAAAGAGATTAAAATGCGTCCTGCTATTGATGATAATGATTTTACTCACAAAGTTAACAGAGCAAAAGATTTTCTTGAAAAGGGCGACAAGGTAAAGTTTACATTGATGTTCAGAGGGCGGGAGATGGTTCACCCGGAACTCGGTTTTGAGGTAATGGAAAAGGTCCAGGAAGTACTGAAAGATATCGGTACAATTGAAAAAAGACCTATTCAGGAAGGAAGAAATATTACAATGTACATGACGCCTGTATCGAAGTAAAGAGAAGCTGTAATATAGATATAAAAAATGCAATTATGAGAAAGGGGTAACGATATGCCTAAGATGAAGACAAACAGCGGCGCTAAAAAAAGATTTTCAATAACAAAAAACGGGAAGGTTAAATGTGCAAAGGCATATTCCCGTCATATTCTTGAACACAAATCACCGAAGCAGAAGAGAAGATTAAGAGGAACAACTGTAGTAGCGGAAGCTGAAGTGGCAAAAGTTAAAAGACTGCTTCCTTACGGATAATAATGATAATAAGCTTAACAATAACAATATTCAGTAATTAAAAAGAGGAAAACAATGGCAAGAGCTACAACAGGAAGAATCCACCAGAAAAGAAAAAGAAGAGTTCTTAAAGATGTAAAAGGATATAGAGGCGCAAGAAGTAAGCTTTTCAGAACTGCTAAAGACGCAAGAAGAAGAGCACTACAGAATTCATATATACACAGAAGATTAAAGAAGAGAGATTTCCGCTCACTCTGGATCATGAGAATTAATGCGGCTGCACGTGCATGCGGTATGTCATACAGCAGACTGATCGGCGCATTAAAGGTTGGTCATATTGATATTAACAGAAAGATGCTCGCTGAAATTGCTGTAAGAGATATGGACGCGTTCAGAAAAATTGTTGAGAATGTAAAAAAGGTCGCATAAAATATATAAGTTTTAAATGAAAAACTTTTTATTAAAAATAAACAGCACCATATTTCTGGTGCTGTTTTGTTTTTACGGGGCATTTTCACTTCCGCTTACACGTACTGTTTATACTCTCCCTGAAGAAAAAATTGATCTGGCTTTCAATCAGGAACTGATTTATATTGAAAATATGAACCGGGTGGATAATTTTGTATTTAATCTCGGGTTGCCATGGGATACTTCTTTCGGTTTTGATTTCTCTGTTATTCATAATGATTATAAGGAAGCCGGCAGCGGTGTACCTGGTGATATTCTTTTTAATCTGTGGCATTTTATCGGGGATTATTCAGATGGAGCAGTCAGTTCCGGATTAAGTATTGTTGTAAGAATTCCAACCGGGCCGGACGCGTATGTAGAAGAAAATATCCGGAATTTATCATATGGCCATAGTGAACTGAAATTTTCACCTGTTTTATCTTTTTCTGTCTCTCAACACGAGAGTCTTATTTTTAATCTCAGCTATACATTCAGGGAAGGAAGAGGGGAGGACATTTACAGCACTTTGAAACTGAATCCTTTCAAAAGCGAATCTTATAAATCGTTATTCGGATTGAATCCTTATTCTGAAAATTCTTTTTTAGAGGGGGAAAAACTTAAAAATGATTATGCCTCCATGTCTGCAGGAGTTATAACATCAAGGCTTAATCCATGGATATTATTCAGTGAAATTTATTATTCTTCGGGGTTCTATAATGAAAATAATGATACAGAGAGTATCAATATCGAAGGGGAGGGTGTAAATCCTCTTCTTCTCTCCATGGGGATTAAATACTTCTTTTCCGGCTCCTTTTTTATTCAGTTTTCAGATACTGCAGCTTTAATACAGCATAGCGGATATATTAAAAATAGAGTTGAATTAAGTCTGAATATATTTTTTTAATTATAATACTTTTATCATTCTGCTTGACGCATTCCGCATTTTAAGTATATTATACCCGTAAGTTTATATATTAATTTCAATCTGTATCAGAATCTATTCTTTAATTGTTCTATGTCAAAAAAGTAACTTTTTTCTCTGTCGCCGAAGGCAGAAAGGTATGTAATTTTCTTTATTCTCAACCGTAGCTTATTATAATGGTTTTTAAGTTTACGGAGTGCGTGTTTTTTATAACCGTATGGTGTATTAATACTTCAATGTTAATGACTTTGTCTCTTTGTTCCGATATATATTAGTAGAGAATTCTTTTTCAATGAAATGATAATAGATGATGGTCGCAATTGATTAAAGTAAAAAAGACTTTATTGTTCCCGCCGCCTTCGGCTGAGGGGATGATAAGTTTTTATTTTTATACTAAAAATTATGATTAGTAATAATAGATTTAAATAATGAAAATAACCGGAGGTAATATATGATTACTATGCAGCAGCTTGAAGAACTCGAAAGCAGGGTGATAAAAGCTTTACATCTTATCGGCGAGTTGAGAACTGAAAATTCAAAGCTGGAAAATGACAACGAGTCTCTCAAGGGTGAGGTCGAAGAGGTAAAGCTTACTCTTGAAGAGAAAGAAAATGAAATTGAAAAGATTAAAAAAGAGCTTGATGCAACTGCCACTGAGCTTCGGGAGCTCAATGAGAAAGAGGAGATACTTGAAAAGAAAATTATCGGTCTTCTTGGAAAACTTGATATTCTTCAGGGGGGGATGTCTATTCAGCAGTATTCCGGCGAGTCCTCAGCATCCGTGAAAGAATCTTCTTCCAGGCCGGCTCCCGTTGTAAAAAAAGATGATAGCGACCTCATTATCGAATCCGATGACGACATGATTGTAATTGAAGATAATGTTGAAACTCAGGAGATTGATGAGGAGCTTAAAGTTGAAAATGTTGATTCTTCTGAACCGGTTGTGATGGAAGAAGATGATGATATAATAATCATCGATGATGAAGATGAAATACAGGATAAGAAGAAATCCGGAAGTAAGTCTTTTGAATCTGATGAAGATGAAATCATTCTTCTTGATGATGAGGATGAAATTATAATAGAAGATGTAGACAGCAGTGACATCATTATCGACGATGATGAGATTGTAAAGCCTGCAAAAAAAGCTGCTGCTGCTGATGACGATGATGATATTATTATAATTGAAGACGATGAAAAATAATACAGGTGGATCATGGAATCAGGTAAGGTAAAAGTAACTATTCTGGGGCAGACTTATAATATAAAGGGGGATACTTCCCCCGAGTATATTATACAGCTTGCTGATTATGTTAATCAGAAGATTGAAGAGATCGGGAACAATGTTCCCGGAGGCAATCCTCTCCAGCTGGCCATTCTTGCATCTCTGAATATTGCAGATGAATATTTTCAGGTGAATAAGATCAGCAATGGTATTGAGGGTGCGATTGAAGATAAAACCAGGGAACTGATATCGCTTCTTGATGAAGGGCTGATCGGAGATATTTTTTCAGGCTCGGGAGAATTCCGCTCTCTGCCGTAAAATGTTTCAGATAATTAAAAGTCCCTGTTAAAGAGCAATCAATAGCTTTATTTTCCCGGTTTAAATGGTTCAAAATCAGATGATTCAGTATTACCTGAATTATCCCCGTAAAATGCTGACAATTAGAGTATTGAGCGGCGTGTTTTGATAAAAAGTATCATATAGTAATTATTTTAATTGAATAATTATCCGGATATTTTATATATAATATCTTGACCTCATTTTGCTTTATTTACTAATATTGTATATATTAAGTGTAAGAAGAGAGCCAAATAGATTTGATTTTACAGGTAAGTTAAATGGATATTAATAAATTTTTAAAATCGACCAAAGGTGACGGCTCGGTAATTTCAGATTCAGCTGTAGAAGAGACAATGGATAATGAGGTAATACAGCTTGTCAGTTTTATGCTGGATGATGTTGAATATGGAGTCGATATTCTTTCTGTTCATGAAATACTCCGGTATCCTGAAATGACCAGACTCCCTAATACTCCAAGATTTATAAAGGGTGTAATTAATCTTAGAGGTAACGTTCTCCCCGTTGTTGATGTAAGACTTAGATTCGGATTTCCAAAAGGTAATATTACAGATCTTACAAGGATAATAGTTGTTGAAACCGGCGGAAAGCAGGTCGGTCTTCTTGTTGATAATGTTTATCAGGTTGTCAGGATCCCGGTAGCTAATGTTGATCCTCCATCTGAGCTCATAACGGGGGTGTCGGAGGAGTTTATTGCCGGTATCGGACGTCTTAAAGATAGACTCATTGTTCTGCTGAACATGTCTCATATAATTTTTCTTGAAGAGAAAGAGATGTCAAAAGAGTCATCATCTTTTTATTCAGACAATCAATAAATGATGGGGTAGATTACTATGTCCTTTTCCCTCGGTGAATATCAGGATATTTTTTTAGAAGAAGCTGATGAATTACTTCAGGAGCTTAACAAGAACCTTTTGGAACTGGAAAGGAATCCTGATGACGAAGAGATAATCAATAATATCTTCAGAGCCGCACATTCACTGAAGAGTTCAGCCGCATTTGTGGGGCTGAATGATCTTAGCGATCTCGCTCACAGAATGGAGAGTCTGCTCCAGGGAATCAGAGATAAAACAAATACTATTACATCTGAAGTTGTTGATGTAATATTTAAGTGTTTTGATACAATAAGTGAAGTAATAGAACTTGTTTCGTCCGGTGTAGAGCCTAATCAGAATCTGCGCCCTCTTATTGACCGGATTAATAATGTTAACGAGAATTCAAAGGTGGCCTCCGGTGCCGAACCGGTCTCTGCTGCTCAGCCTTCCAAGGCAAAAACTGCTCCTGTTATGAAAACAACTTTTTCATTTTCCGAAAGTGATGAAATAAAAAAAGCATTATCAGACGGAATGGCCTGTTATGAAATAACCGTTATTATTGAAGAAGCCGCACAGATGAAATGGGTTAAAGGTCAGCTCATTGCCGCTAATCTGGAAAAAGACGGGAATATTGTAAAAACTTTTCCTTCACTTGATGATATGAGTTCAGATGAATCAATTTCTGCCATAAAAATAATTTTATTAACTTACCGGAATGCGCATCAGGTGTACAAAGGATGTGATATAGACCAGATCGAAAAAATTGAAATAAGAGATATAACATCAGTCCAGAAAGATGATAAATTGTTGTTAAAAATAGGTTCACCTATTCAGGTCGATAAACAGAGTAACGGCGATATTGCGCCGGCTGATTATACCTCTGTTGAAATGGATTCGGATGATTATGATAATAATACCTATACTAATGAGTTTGCTATAGATGATTCAGCTGATTCGGATGAATCGGAAGAGGATATCTTCGAGAGAAGAAGAGGGGAGAAGCACGTAGATCAGGACAGACGAAAAGCTCCAATGCTTAAAACTGTTAAAGTCTCTGTCGATAAGCTGGATCTTCTTCTGAATAATGTAGGTGAGCTTGTTATAGCAAATTCCGGATTTTACAGACTGTATGAAGAGATCAGAAAGTACGCGGGAAATAAGGCTATTTCAAGTGAATTCAAAAACCGTATGGAGCAGATGTCCAGAATCGCAAAGGATCTGCAGACCGGTATAATGAAGACTCGAATGGTTCCCATCGGCCAGGTTTTTTCCAGATTTAACAGACTTGTCCGTGACCTTGCAAAAGAGCATAATAAAAATCTTGAACTGATAATTAAGGGTGAGGATACCGAGCTTGATAAAAAAGTTATCGATGTAATCGGCGAGCCTCTTCTCCATCTTATAAGAAATGCAGTTGATCACGGAATTGAAACTCCTGAAGAGAGAATGAAACTCGGGAAAGCTGAAACGGCAACTATTACACTTAATGCCTATCAGGGGGGAAATCAGATCTTTGTTGAGATCAGTGACGATGGTAAAGGACTTGATATTCAGGCTATAAAAGCGAAAGTTATAGAGAAAAAGATATCAACTGCTGAGATCCTGGCTAACATGGACGATGCGGATATTTATAATTTCATTTTTATCCCCGGTTTTTCTACAGCGAAGAAAATTACAGACATATCGGGCCGTGGAGTAGGGATGAATGTCGTTAAGGAGACTGTAAATGAACTTAACGGAAATGTCAGCATCGAAACTGAGAAGAGCATGGGTACCCGTTTTGTTCTTACGTTTCCGCTTACTCTGGCTATTATCCCGGCAATTATGGTTAAAGTCCGCAGGGAGGTCTATGCTATTCCGCTTTCAGATGTTATCGAGACAATAAAAATCTCACAGTCCGATATTGCTACAATTGAAGGGCATGAGGTCATCAATCTTAGAGGGGAGATTCTGTCGCTTCTAAGGCTTAATGAATTTGTAGGATTGAAGAGCGCCCTCGCCGCAAATCAGAAAATTCCCGTGGTAGTTGTCGGTTACGGTAACAGAAAAATAGGTCTTATTGTCGATTTTCTTGAAGGAAAAATGGAGATTGTAATAAAATCTCTTGAACATAATTATACGAATGTTGAAGGACTCGC
>PGXT01000134.1 GCA_002839285.1 Spirochaetae bacterium HGW-Spirochaetae-5
TGTCGGCAGACCCTGCATTTCCGATTATTCGGATCACCAGCCATATTGAAACTAATTGTTTATATACATATTTTTTCAATAATTCCAAGTATTAATTTACATTTTTTCTGCTATGACAAACATCTCAAAATTTTCGGTTGACAAATTATCGTTTCGGCTGAAGGCGCCAAGCTTTGTGCCGTAAATATCGACGGTCTTGAAATTCAGTGTCTTTAATAACCAGGTGATTTCGGATGGCACATAATATCTTTCACTGCACTGCAGTTCTTTCTTTTTTCCGAGATCATCTTCAACACACAGGATGCTGTTTTCCCGGAAGGTCATCAGATCAAATGCCAGGCTGCCGCATTTCGCATTCCCTTCTTCTCTTTGTGAATCCAGGAAATCTTCGATAAAGGGATGCCGACAAAACGACGAGAGTCGCATGTTACAGGCGTCAATGCGACTGATTTGATTTCATTGCAGGCAAACCGGTTTGACTTTCCTTATTTGAAATTTGTCAGCATGTCTTAAACTGCCATAGGATGGAGCCAATTTGACAGTAAGTGTAAAGACAATGCAAAATCATTCCACGCTGAAATCGTCATGCCGTTAACAACAACGAATCTACTTTCCTTTAATTGATAATCCTTGGAAAGACATTTTTCACAATCTTAATTTGTTGTATTGACTGTGTAAGTTAGAAAGCGTAATATCCCTCATGTTTAAGCGTGAGGATACCACTAACTTTACAAAAAGGAGGGGTTTCTATGAAGAAGGTTTTGATTTTTGCTGTTATGTTTATTTTTGTGGCTTCAGTAGCTTTTGCCGCTCAGGCGACCAACCCGGGTAAAAAAGCTGCAAGTCCTGCTCAGCTGGCTCAGCAGGAGAAGATGAAGACCTGTAACAAAGACGCCAAAGAAAAGGCACTAAAAGGTGACGAACGCAAGGCTTTTATGAAGAAATGCTTGTCCGGCAAGACAAGTGGCGCACCGGCAACCACAACGGTCGCACCGCCCACCGCAACGGCAGCACCGCCAACGCAGCAGGAAAAGATGAAAGCATGCAACAAAGACGCAAAGGACAAGGCACTCAAGGGTGACGAACGCAAGAAGTTTATGAGCGATTGTCTTAAAAAATAGAAAAAATATTTTTCGGTTTAATTTTAGAAAAGTGGAGTCAGCAATGGCTCTGCTTTTTTTATGCAAGTTGTAATCGTTAGTATAATCGCATTACATTAGCTGAGGAGTGTTAGGTGCAGCAAGCACTCAGTCTTTTCTTCCCATTTGACATTCACCACACTTCCCTTTATCCTCATTGCACAAAACCATGGAGGAAGAATTATCCAAAGCGATGCTCTTGAAAACATTATACTTTAAAATATTCATTTCTTTGCTTTTAATTGCGTCATGGACGACATTTATAAACACCCCTGTTAGCCATGCAGCCATCCGTACAGTTACCGGCACCGTTACTAAGGTCTCAGATGGTGATTCAATCCAGATAACCACAGCTGAACAGACAAAACTCAAAGTTAGACTGTATGGAATTGACGCCCCTGAAACACCCAAAATCAGTCATCGCACTGGTCAAGTCAGTAAACCGGGGCAACCCCATGGCGATGAATCATGGAAAGCGCTTGAAAATAAAATAATGGGAAAACAGGTCAAGCTGGAAATTCTCGATATTGACAAATACAGGCGCATGGTGGGAATGGTCTGGTTGGATGATCGGAACATTAACCTGGAGATGGTCAGCGAAGGTCACGCCGAGGCGTTCATTGAATATCTAAAACCGGCTTACCGGACACAGTTTTTTGACGCAGAGCGCGAGGCAAAATCAGCCAGACGCGGTGTCTGGTCGCTGCCGAATTACGAGCGGCCGAGAGCATTCCGTAAAAGGCTAAAAGTCAGTGGTGGGGAATAAATTATGACCCCCATAGAATCGATTTATGAGATCGAAGCCGATCTGCACGATCTTCAGCCATACTTGCATTCAAAAAGCGCTTGGGTTACCAAAAGGGCGCAGGGGAAATACGAGCAGCTGGTTAATAGATATTTCAACGAGCATGGCCGCATTGTAAATTCAGAACAGCATGCTGACTGTTTGCATGATGATAAATATTTTTTAAGTTTGCTGGAGTCGACAAGAAAAAGTTATTATTTCGATTGTAAATGTTCGCTATGATCGAAAGCATTATTATCGCCGCGTGTTATTAACTTTCTTCCTGTAACAAGCAAATCGTCAACCTCGACTGAAGTGCTAGACTTCAATCCAAAATAAACAATATTCACGCTTGACAAATATTGACGATGCATTCCTTTTTGTGGCCAATATGTATTTGACATACAAGACCGCGTTTCCTATACTTCATCTCCAAAAAGGAAGTTCTTATCACTAAACATGGTATCATGGGGAAAAATCATTGCAGCACTCCTTTTCTCCTGGGCGGTTTCAGCTGTCCCCCTTCAGGCGGCCGGATGGTCGCAGGTGAACGAAAACGGCTTCGGAAATCCGAAAAACGATTTTATCCGGACTATGGCTATATACGGCAGTAATCTAGTTCTCGGCATCCGGAACGCGGCCACGGGAGCTGAACTGTGGGAGTATGATGGCGCCTCCTTTGCACGGATCGACGGTTCGCTTATGAATCCGAGCAACGTAGAGATCAATAGCATGGCCGTTCTAGGGGATGCACTGATTGTTGCGACTTGGAACGCGACGAACGGGTTCGAGATATGGACCTACAAGGACAAAATATTCTCCTTGTCCGAGCAGGGGGGGCTAGGCGATCCCCACAATATCGGTGCAACCTCGATGGTGATGTTCAATGGTCGCATTTATCTCGGAACCAGTAACAGCATTACCGGGACCGAAATATGGAGCTTTGACGGGCACTCCTGGACTCAGGTTAACGCAGACGGGTTTGGCAAAGCGGGCAATGCTGCGACCTTCTCACTCGCACCTTATGGCAGTCGCCTTCTGGTTGGCACGTGGAGCCTGATCGAAGGCGAACCGGCACAGGTCTGGTCCTATGATGGCTCGCAGTGGACCCAGATCAATGAGGACGGATTCGGCAACAGCGATAATGTTGCAGTTTTTTCCCTAGCCGTCTACCGGGATATCCTCTATGCGGGAGTTTTCAACAAGCATTCCGGTGCCGAGATGTGGTCCTATGACGGCTCGCAGTGGACTCAGATCAATGCGAACGGATTCGGCGACAGTGATAATGTTGCAGTCTTTTCCCTGGCCGTATTCAACGACATCCTTTATGCGGGGACCTGGAACACTGCGGGTGGAACCCAGATCTGGTCCTTCGCCGGATCAGGCTGGAACCTGGCCGGTATGGCCGGGTTCGGGGACAAGGGCAATGTGAACACTCAGAACATGACTGTGTTCAGAAATACCCTCTATGTCGGCACCGAGAACTCGGTATCGGGTGCCGAGCTATGGGCCCTTCAGCCACCGCTAGGGACGCGCGGTACCGGCAGCGGTGGCAGCTGTTTCATTGCCACGGCAGCATTTGGCTCGCCAATGATGGGGCAGGTGGAAATTCTACGGCAATTCAGAGACAGGTACTTGTTGACCAACGCTATAGGGAAGAAGTTTGTCTCTTGGTATTATCGCAATGGCAATGTTATCGCAAGTTATATTGAATACAGGCCTCTGGCAAAGGCGGCAGTTCGGTTAGCACTCTATCCTTTGATTGGTTTTTCCTTCCTGCTGATTTCCGGTTATCTGCCCTTCGTGATCGTTGGACTTTTTCTGTTTAAGTTTCTTTTCTTCCGGTTCAGACCGAAGAAGTTAAGTGCCCAGTAACAAGAAATAATTGAATAAAAAATACAGCCTCGGACAATATTCACGCTTGACAAATATCGACAACGCATTCCCTTTTGTGGCCAATATGTATTTGACATACAAGACCTCGTTTCCTTACTTCATCTTTAAAAATATCGACCAATGCATCAACTTGAACAGAAAGAATCTCTGTTCAAAACTTGGAATTAAAAACATGAAATCCAATCTCAGGTCCTATCTCCTAACTCATTGGTAGCTTTTACCTGCCATCAACCTCTTATTTAATCCCCATTGAATTGCAAAATCGTTCTTCGTAAACTACAAATAAAAGCAATGCCTTATTAATTCAATAGGAAGAATCATGATGCCGAAATATTTGTTTCACAGATCATACACTGTGGAAGGTGCCAGAAAGCTTTTAAATGAGAGAGGTTCCGCGCGGAGATCGCATCATGAGGTATATGGGTGTCGGTTGGGTTATTACGGGATAGTCCTGTTATTTAAAATCAGATTAAAACTTTATAAAATCAAAGATTTTACGGAGGGGTGATATGCTATCAATGAATAATGCAATATCCAAAGTGAATTTTTGTGATAGAATTTTGTCATATGAACTTTTACGGAGTTCAAAAAATATCTGGTGCATATTAGTTTGTTTCCTGTTTTCTATATCACTCGTTACCCTATTAAATGGATGTGGGTCGTCATCTGAATCGTCACCTGTATTGTCATCTGGATCGTCACCTGTATTGTCACCTGGATTGTCAACGTCCGTTTCTCAAGTTGATACCGTTGGTATCCAATCAGTTGCCAGTGGCCTAACTTCCCCTGTCACTATGGTCATACCTAATGATAATACCGATCGAAAATTTATTGTCGATCAAGTGGGAAAGATATTTGTCATAGATGCCGACAATAATCTCCTCTCCACTCCATTTCTTGATGTATCAAATAAACTCGTTACACTGATGACAACTTATGATGAACGAGGATTGCTTGGCATGGCATTTCACCCCAATTATTCAATTAACGGAAGGTTCTTTATCTTCTACAATGCGCCCAAGGGTTCTGATGTTCCGGCAGATTACAATTCTGAAATTCATGTCTCCGAATTTAAGGTTTCTACAAATGATCCCAATAAAGCAGATCCCAGCAGTGAAAATATTCTTTTGACAATTCCAAAACCATCGTTCAATCACAACGGTGGAACGTTAGTTTTCGGGCCAGATGGGATGCTATATGTAAGTGTCGGTGATGGTGGAGCTTCAGATGACGTTGGTATTGGTCATACTCCAACTCTGGGAAATGGGCAGGATAAGTCAAAACTCCTTGGGAAAATTCTTCGCATAGATATTGACAGCGGTACTCCTTATTCAATCCCATCTGATAATCCTTTCGTAAATGACTCCGGTGCCAAGGGTGAAATTTGGGCTTATGGTTTCAGAAATCCTTATAGAATGTCATTTGACACTGGCGGAGACAAACGTCTATTTGTAGCTGATGTTGGTCAGAATCTGTATGAAGAAATAGATATAGGAACCAGTGGCGGTAATTATGGGTGGAACATTAAGGAGGGAAAACATTGTTTTGACCCTAATAATGCTAATACACCTCCCGCTACCTGCACAAATACTGGTATCGACGGCCAAACGCTACTTGATCCCATTATAGAATATAGCCATAAAGATAGTCTGGGTAATAATTTCGGCATTGCTGTTTTAGGTGGATACATCTATCGAGGTAATGCTATTCCCGCATTGGTTGGGAATTATATCTTTGGCGATCTGAGCACTAATCTTTCAACAGCTGATGGTTCAATTTTTGCTGCTTATGAGAAATCTGCCTCTATATGGGAGTTCCGTCAATTGAAGATTTCAGGTCAATCGAACCTGCGCATCGGCAGATTTATCTTAGGTTTTGGCCAGGATAATAACGGAGAGATCTATATCATGACCTCACAAAATGTTGGTCCAAGTGGTACTACTGGGCAAGTTTATAAAATTATTGCACAATAGCATTGCTGATCGATACATGTATTAAATGTATACATTGCACACTACTAATTATTGTTCACATTAATATGTTTTTCTGTAAACTAAAAAGGGTTTTTTCGAGTGATTGATCAAGGTGGAGGGGCAATTGGAGACGTTACTATTTACGGGGCATTATTATTTCTAAACAGTGGGTATTTTATAGAAATGTTCTATGCCATGCATAACCCGAAACTATTATTTCGTTTTCAGCATACCAAATATTCTTTACCAGAATTTAACCAATTAGTTCCATCCGTAGTCCGCACTTCTGATGAAAGCCCATGGGCAAACAGTTGTAGGTGAAAGAGATTGCAGAGATAAGGCTTATTTGGACACTGTATGTCAAGGTCAAGTATTGATCACTTAAATATTGTGCCGCAAGGAATTTATTCAAGCTATACAGTAATAAGAAAAAACGGCAATGTATGTTTGACTTTGCTTACTGTTTGGGTCTATTGTTTTTCAAGTGTACGGCATAACTAGTAGCAGCTTATCCAATAATTGCTTGTCAGACGATCTGGTACTTTATGCAAGGCGACGCTCAAACAAGAGAAGAATGGTCCCGTCTGGAGAGCCTGTTTTCATTTGCCCGTGCGGATGCGCGGAATCTTATCACCTGTTTTCATGAGGAAATGAAACGCGGCCTCGCAGGGGAAACCAGCTCGCTCAAAATGCTCCCCTGCTTTGTCAACCGACCGACAGGTTTGGAGGAGGGGAGCTTCCTGGCGCTTGATCTGGGAGGTACAAACCTGCGCG
>PGXT01000135.1 GCA_002839285.1 Spirochaetae bacterium HGW-Spirochaetae-5
GCCGGAGGGGGGATTCACCGAGGCTGAACTTAATTCTGCTTCTGAAAAGGGCTGGGTCCCTGTAAATTTCGGAACGACTCACCTGAGAGCAGAGACGGCGGCTGTAATACTTCCGTCGCTTGTGATTTATCACTGGAGCTGATTATTATAAATGTAGAATTTTTCAGAAGATAGCACTTTATTTTTTCAGGCACAGCGCTTCGTGCTGCACCTGAAATGTGGGATTACGGGGGCAGCGCCCCCGTAATCCCACACTCACAGCGTATATGGAGCATACGCACCATCGAAATTATTTAAACAGATAAGCTTTAAATATTATGTAAAATTAAGGAATTGATTACAAAGGTATAGAAATGAATCGTGAAATTTATTCGGCCATGGATGCGAATATAAACAGAGGGATTGAGGGTATAAGGGTTTGTGAAGATGTCTTCAGGTTCGGCGTAAAAAATCTGATATCCGCTGAGTTTAAAAATCTTCGTCATAAAATAACGGAACTTATTACACTTATACCTTCGGGCATTCTTCTTGGCTCAAGGGATGTGCAGAATGATGAACAGAAGTTTATAAATACAGGTTCTGAAATGACACGCGCCGGTATTGATGATATTTTCAGGTCAAATATCCGCCGCGCGATTGAGGCCGCCAGAGTAATTGAAGAGTTTTCAAAGAGTTTTTACCCCGGTATTGCAGTCGGTTTTCAGGAGATAAGATTTTCGCTCTATGACCTTGAAAAGAGAGGGTGGCTTATTCTGGAAAAGAGACAGATCATGGAGAGGTTTGACCGGTCTCTATACGCAATTATAGATTCAGCATTTGTTCCATATGATGAAATGGAGGAGACAGCCAGGATACTTTCAGGATCGGGTGCCGATATTATTCAGCTTAGAATGAAGGGGCTTCCGGATAAAGATTATCTATCCATGTCGGTTAAAATTTCCCGTATTTGCCGTGATAATAATACAATTTTCATAGTAAATGACCGTGCTGATATAGCGTTGCTTTCAGATGCGCAGGGGCTGCATCTTGGACAGGATGATATCCCCCTTGCCATGGCCGGCTCGCTTACCGGCGGAAGACTTATAACCGGTATATCAACATACAGCGTTGAAGAAGCGGCAGCGGCAGAGGAAGCAGATTATATTGCAGTGGGGCCTGTTTTTGCAACATCTTCAAAGGATGGTTCACTTCTTGATGGTGTAGGGATTGATGTAGTACGTAAAATCTGTCTCAATACCAGCCGCCCCGTTGCGGCAATCGGCGGAGTTGATTCAAGTAACGTTGAGCTTCTTTTTGATGCGGGGGTTACATCATTTTCAGTCATTTCGGCACTGTTTAGAAATGGTAGAATCGCTGAGAATACCATGGCACTTAAAGAAAAAATCGGCTCCTGCCGGGGTGCTGAATAATGTCCGCATGTATGATAACACAGCGTGATTTTCTCCGGACACGCTGGCATGAAGTGAGAACAGCAAGACTGGAATTGAAAAAGAAACTTATGGATGAAAACATCCCGGTCTCTGAAGTGCGTCATAACCCGGAGTACAGACGATTAAAAAAAGAACAGAAACATATATCAAAGATGATCAAACATATGGAATATAAAATAACCAGAGGTTTAAAAAATGAAGCATGATGAAAAAGAAAAATGCATTATGCTTTTTTCCGGAAAAGATGGTAATATATATGATTACCCTGATACATACGGTGCTTTCAGGTCGGGATACAGATTTACTGTTGTCGATGAAAGTGAGCTCATACCGCTCCCTTACGGAAGCTATATGTTTACGCTCCCGGACCGGTATCCAGTGTCTTCAGCAGACGGCGGCTTCAGGATTATAAAGGAGACACCCGATGGCGAGGCTGTAAATGCTGTTGCGGCATTTCTTGCTTCAGGTTATTTAAGGACTAAACTTCCGGCATTTGAAAAGAGTTCATCCGGTGCCGTAACTCTCCCTCTCTGGGCATATTCCGGGGCTGTTCTTAAAAATGATGAATTCTATGTCCCGGCAATGAGGATTGATGAGGACCCTCGGTCTGACCCTCACCTTCATGAGGATCATAAGGGATTGAATAAGGGGATAAAGAAGACTAAAGAACTATTTCCTGAAAACAGGCTGGTGAATCAGCTGAGTATTTGTTCTACTGAATATAATTGTCTCTGCGCGAGAAACTTTTTTATGGGGAGATATGAATGTCCTGTCCCCACGAGCCCGGCCTGCAATGCCGATTGTATCGGGTGCCTCTCCTACCAGGAGGAGGAATCGGGATTCTGCCAGTCTCAGTTCAGGCTGGAATTCGCACCAACCCCCGATGAGATATCGCAGATTATTGTGCATCATATGGAGCGCGTCGATTACGGTGTTGCGAGTTTCGGGCAGGGATGTGAAGGTGAACCTCTCCTTCGCGGAAATGATCTTGCCGAAGCCATAAGAAAAGTCAGAGAAAAAACAGATCGCGGAACTATTAATTTAAACACCAACGGTTCGCGCCCGGATATAGTAAAGAATATGATAGACGCAGGGCTCGATTCCATCAGGGTCAGTTTAAATTCTCCCACTGAAAAGTATTATAATGCATATCATCGGCCTGTGAATTATACTTATGCCGATGTTATGAAAACCATCGAGACAGCACTTAAACGGGGAATTTTTGTATCGATAAATCTCTTCTTTATGCCAGGCTTTACAGATTCACTGAGCGAAGTTGAGAATATAACACGGTTTCTTGATAAATATCCGGTTTCAATGATTCAGACACGGAATCTGAACATCGATCCTGATTACTATTTTGAGAAGACAGGTTTTATAGATGAAGATGCCATAGGCATTGTTAATCTTATAGAGATGTTCAGGGAGAAATACCCGAAGCTTAGACTTGGGTATTATAATCCCCCATTAAAAAAATAACGGAGAAGAGTATGGATAATTTTATAAATGACCCGGTGTGTTACGCAAAGGATGTAGTGGCAAATGATCCCATGGCGACATTTCTTGGAATTGAGACAGATGAAGTCAGGAGCGGTTATGCCAGATGTTCTATTACAATAAAATCTGAATTTTTGAACGCAGTCGAAAGAGCGCACGGCGCAATTATTTATGCTGTTATGGATCAGGCTTTTGCTGTAGCATCAAATTCAACGGGGAATGTTGCAGTGTCGCTGCATTTTTCAGTAAATTATATATCTGCAGCTCTAGCCGGAGAGAAGATATTCGCAGAGGCAACTCCCGTCAATATGGGTAAAAAGGTAAGTGTCTGGAAAATTGAAGTAAGGGGGAGTAATGATAAAATGATTGCAACCGGCGAGGGGCTTGCTTATCATAAATAGAAACGGGGTGTAATAATGAAACTTCATGTAAGCAGAAGAAGCAAGAAGAGGGGCGCTCCTCCCGGTACATTAATTCATGTCGGGAAAGAGGCTGCTTTTGATGTTGTTATTACAAGATGTTGTTATAATGAAGCAAATTACGTAGAAGACAGGAATACTACTCTTGATAATCTTTTTACTGCAATAAATGATCTTGATGTAGAATGGATTAATTTCGATGGTATACATGATGTGAAAATGATCGAGCAGATCGGATCCCATTTTGGAATAGATACTTTAGTACTTGAAGATATTGTTAATACGAATCAGCGTCCGAAGATTGAAGATTATGGTGATTATATTTATATAGTTCTTAAGCTGCTTACGTATAATAATAAAACCGGTGAGATTGAGTCAGAACAGGTCAGTATAGTTTTTAATTCAAAGATGGTATTTTCCTTTCAGGAGAAGCAGGGTGATGATTTTGAACTTTTACGTGACCGCATAAGAAAAAAAGGAAAAATCAGAAAAATGGGAACAGATTATCTGACTTATTCTCTTATAGACTGTATAGTCGATAACTACTTTGTTGTACTTGAAAAAATCGGGGATAAAATTGAAAAAATTGAATTTGAAGTACTCTCATCACCTGATGACAATACACTTCGTCGCATCCACGAATTGAAAAGAGACACTCTGATGATAAAGAAGAGTGTATGGCCGCTTAGAGATGTTCTTGGATTAATGATCAGACCAGAGAATGAATTTATCAGAGATTCAATTATATTTAACATGAGAGACGCCTATGACCATACAATTGAAGTAATTGATACCGTTGAAGCGTATCGTGATTTTATGACGGGACTTCTTGATATATATCTATCGGGTATAAGCAACCGTATGAATGAAATTATGAAAGTTCTGACTCTTATATCTACGATATTCATACCTCTGACTTTTATAGCTGGTGTATACGGCATGAATTTCAAGCGTATGCCTGAAACAGAGTGGTATAACGGTTACTTCTATGTTCTTGGATTTATGGTTATTATAGTTCTTTTAATGTTTGTATTTTTCAAAAGGAAGAAATGGATATGATTTTGTTTAGTAAAAAATATTTAATGAAGAAATAATTCAGGTCAGGTTTAATAAAAAAGCCCTCTTAACGAGGGCTTTTTTTATTCTTCATAGATATTGTTTACTGTTCGCTTATAAGTTTGTTTTTTTCGAAAATTCCGGAAATCTTTGATGTGTCTGGCCAGGTAAGAGTCCCTTTACCGTCAAGCATTCCATCTTTCCACTCGCCGGCATATACAACACCGTTTGCCCATTTGTAGGTTCCTGTACCGTTCTGTTTCCCGTCTTTCCATGCTCCGGTATAAACATCGCCGTCTTTCCATTTGTACTCGCCGTTTCCGTCTTTAACATTGTTCTTGTAGTCGCCGGTATATGTGTCGCCATTGCTGAAAATAAATGTTCCGTTACCGTTACGTTTGTTTTCGGCATAAGTCCCTTCGTATTTGGATCCGGTGGGCCATACCATGGTGCCGTTTCCGCTTACTTTGCTTGTTACAAAATCGCCTGTGTATTCCACATCTTTGGCGAATTTAACTTTACCTTTCCCTTCCAGACAATCTCCCTCAACACAATTGGTTCCCGGGCCATAAGCTTTTACAACCGGTGTTTCTTTTGTATCAGTGGATCCGCATGCAGCAAAGAGCAGTGCCATCGTCGCTGCAAGGGATAGTATAATATAATTTTTTATTTTCATTGGTGACCTCCTGTTAACAGGATTAATCCTGCTGATTAATCGCCGCGAGCCCTATCTAATTGTTATTCATCAAACAGAGGCGGGCGCATATTCCTGCGCCGTCTCTGTTTAAAATATTATTCAGTTATTAACCTGATATTTGTATCAGCCGGGATTATATCAACAAATACATCAAGTGTTGTAGTTTTGCTTGTGTTCCCTACAGCATCTTTTGCTATTGCTTCAATTTTGTGCATACCGTTTGTGTTGAACTGAAGTTCTCCAGTATAGAGAATAAAATCACTCTTGTTATCTATTCTGTAAAATATAGTTTTTACACCTGATTCAGTATCTGCAGCAGTAATTGTATATTTGAAATCTTTTGAAGCTACATTCATTTTTTCTTTCATGTAAAATGCTTTGTCAGCTTTGATTTCTACAACAGGAGCTGTTTTATCAACAATGATTTTAATGTCTTCAACACTTTCTGAAAGTGTGTTTCCGTTTTCATCAACAATTTTTGTTGTATATTTTTTTGTAAGATTTCCGACTCTATCCTCTGAAGTAACTTCAAGAACTGCAGGTGCAAGAGAATTCAGGCTGAATGGCTTAACATACTGTTTGTGCTCTTCACCTGATACAGCATAAGTTATGGCTGAAACACCTGAGATGTTGTCTTTTGATGAAATAGTGTAGTTGTAAGTGAAAGTTTCAGCAGCATAGATGTTCTCACCGTTTTTTGAAAATGGAGCTGTGATTGTAACAAGAGTTTCAGGTGCAGTTTTGTCGAGTATGACATTGATGCTCTTCATTGCCTCTTTGTTGCCCATTTTGTCAATACTGTAGTAGTAAATCACATGGCTTCCTTCATCAGTAAGAGTGAACGGTTCGGTATATTTCTGCTCCCCGGCGTCGTCGATTTTGTACATAACTGAATCTTTCATAACATTATCCATGTCAAAAAGTTCAAAACGTACTTTATCATTTACATAGGTGTTATAACCATCTGTAAAAGTTTTAGGCTGTCCCTTAAGAAGCTGAACATCCTCTTTTTCGTAAACTTTCTCTGCATGCTCGGCAGCTGTATCTTCCATTGTGAGATGATCTGTTGTAACAGCTTCGTCTGTTTTAACAGCTTCGTCTGTTTTAACGGCTTCATCTGTTGATACAGTCTCCTGTGATATGGCAGCACCTGATATCAGAATGAATGCTGTAAATATGAGTAAAGATAATATTGAAACTTTTTTCATTGAAAACCTCCAAAAATAAATTATTAACACTTTAATTTTTTAATAGATATCCTGTAGCTGATTTTTTGCGAATATCATACTTTTATAAGGTAATATTATATAGTATCGATATTAAATCAATTAAAATATTTAAAAATGAAAGTTTTTATAACTCATAAGTAAGTCGCTCAATTTTATTGAATTGAGCACTTACTTATGAGTTATTTCCCCGCCGCCAAAGGCGGCGGGGTTAGTGACTGCTCATAAACCA
>PGXT01000299.1 GCA_002839285.1 Spirochaetae bacterium HGW-Spirochaetae-5
CCATAAACTCGTTCCTAATAATTTCACACCCATGACATTATAATAAGCCAGTTGAGAAGTAATCATCTTGACCCGCTGTTGTGAATCCGGAATAAAGAGGGCTTCAAAATCCACAGATAATCTAGTGTGAGTGCTTTCGGCCGTGCCGGAAGCCCGTTCTGCAACCCCGATCCTGTTTCCTGTAAGTTTTTTGATCTGGCTAGAGAAGTCCGTGTCCGTTTTACGGTAGGAAATAGCCTGATGGATCTTACCGCCGATACTTTTCACTTTACTGCGAAAAATACTGACCATTTCCAGGCCGTAATCATCCTGCGGATAGAGGACGGAAAAAATTCCAATATTCAACGTTTGATGAGCATATCTGATTAACGCCTCCATCTGCTGTGTCGCTGTCAGAAAATGCTGAAACACATATTCGCCGGTTTCCGTAATACCTTCCTTGGAAGTGATTAATATCAGAGGAACTTTTCTATTCTGTGCTTCCTCGGCTATGATGGTTGCCTCCGCCGTGCCGGACATGGCGACAATGGCTATTACATTTACATCATCCGCGAGATGTGAAACCGCTTCCCGTATTTTTTCAGGGGTCTCTCCGGAGTCGGCAGAAACGATTTCCCATGGAGAAGAAGAACGCTGTTTGAATATTTTTGAAGACAACAGGGCCGCGTCGAGTGCCCTGCGCCCGGCATTGCCAAAGCGGCCCGTCAGGGGGAAAATACATCCTACGTTGTTTCGGCTGATCACAACGGAGGGTTCGTCTTTCGGCATCACCAGGGGTTTTTCGATTTTTTTTTGAACGGGCGGCTCTGCTTTTTTCTTTGTTATCAGCGGCGCTTTCGCGCACCCTGCAATAAAAACAAAAATGAATAAGATAAATATTGCCGCTAAAAGGCGATATTTCTTCATTTTGCCTCCTGAAAAATTTTTATTATTCTATAATATTTTTCAGAACAGGTCGATATAAAAAACCCGAAACCGCATTTCACGGTTTCGGGCCTGTAACAGAATTTTTTCTTATTTCTTCACTTCTTCAAAATCCGCATCGACGACATCGTCGTCTTTTTTAC
>PGXT01000300.1 GCA_002839285.1 Spirochaetae bacterium HGW-Spirochaetae-5
AACTAAATGATTATATATTTTAAATATTATTCAATATTATTTAGGTCATGAGGGATCATAATGAAGTATGATATGTATTACGAGCTTTTGGAACAGCCCAAATCATTAAAAGATACTTTAAAAGCAGAAAAATCTCAAATGTCTGAGATTTCTAGTAAAATATCTGAAATGGATCGTTTATATTTGGTGGGTTGTGGAAGCTCTTTATCAACCTGTTATTCTGCTAGAGATGCTATTAACATGGTTTATGACACGCCAGTCGAAGTTTTTACTGGCTATGAATTTCTTTATCATAAAAAAATCGAAAATAAAAATGCCGGACTTATAGTAACTTCTCAATCTGGAGAAACTGCAGATACTTTAGCTGCGCTTCGAAGGGCTAATGAAATTGGCCTTCCCACCGTATCCATAACCAATGAATCTGAAAGCAGTATGATGAAAGAGGCTGCAAACTCAATTTTAACTCGATGTGGTAGGGAAAATGCTATATTAGGTACTAAAACTTATGTTACGCAGTTAATGTGTTTATATCAAATTCTTTTTGATGCTTTTGATACTTCACAATCATCTGAGGTTTTAAAACAGCTGAAAGATCTTCCAGATATCACTGAAAAACTTATTAAATCCACGGAAAATGAAAATAAAGAACTGGCCCAGAAATTTGCAC
This sequence comes from Spirochaetae bacterium HGW-Spirochaetae-5, assembly GCA_002839285.1. Taxonomy (GTDB): domain Bacteria; phylum Spirochaetota; class UBA4802; order UBA4802; family UBA5550; genus WRGT01. The sequence goes on from PGXT01000300.1 coordinate 668, forward strand.
AGGAAGATATTTTTTACTGTATGGGTGGAGGACCTAATTATGGATTGGCCTACAAATTGGCCATGACTATGCTCATGGAAGGTGCCATTAAACATGCATGTCCTCTTTATTCTGCAGAATTCCGGCACGGTCTTATTGAAAGAGTGGAAAAAAGTGTTCCTACAATCTTTTTAGATTCTGGATATCCTGGTGATGAATTAACTGAAAGAGCAATCGAATTCTGTGACAATATTGGTGCTAATAATATCGTATTTAAAATGCAGGATTATGCAGATGTTAATTATTTATTATCTCCCTTTGTACTGGTAGTTCCTCTGGAATGGTTTGTTTATTATCTGGCCCATTTCAATGGAGAAGATCCGGGCAGTACCCGGCATATTGGGAAAGTTAGATATT
>PGXT01000301.1 GCA_002839285.1 Spirochaetae bacterium HGW-Spirochaetae-5
AGGGATTGGTCAATAGCTTTTGTTGTTACAAAAGCATCCATAAAACACATCACGAACGATTCGGGTTGATAATGACATCCTTAAACAAGATCAGCATTCCCGATAACATGTTCAAGAGTGATGCCGGAAGCTCTCACCGTGGAGAGCCTCCACGGTACATCAGCTATAAAAGCCACCATCTGCGCCTGTACCAGTAAATCCCGACCGGGTTATCGAATTGATATCCAGTTCTTTCACCGAAGGTTTTTCCCACTCTTCAATCAAGGTCATTTCATCTTTTCCGGCCATTTCTTTTTTAGGTTCCATGCTTTAAAAAAACCTCCCCTTTTTGTGTTATATTTTTTATAATTCACATATCTTCATGCATCTTATTTTGTAATTACCATCTATTCCTTACACCGTCAATATCAAGTTTTTATTTGCCATCTCCTGCATGAATTCAAGGATATCGTTCTGGCAAACATCGTAGTCCATCTTGTAATTACCCTGTATCGCCTCGCATAGCTCCCTTATGGAACGAGGATGATCAAGCAGGGCGAGAATGCGTGAACCGGTTTTATTCAATTGATAATACTTGCCGCTTTGAATGCTCATGGCCACCGTTTCATTGTCAATGGCGCCTGTGAAAATATCATCATTTTTCCTAACAATTGTATCTAAAGTTATTTGTTTCATGCCTTGATCCTCCTTTTTAATCCCGCTCTTGCGAGACAAGCATTAATTCTCCGCAGCTTGCTGCGAGGTGGTTGATTGTATCTCTTGAGAGCCGAGAATTATATCGCACAGTTTATCAGGTGACGGGAGTCTGCCCGGTAGCACGATAGCTACAATCGGCACACGCTCGGCCAGCTTATGTACACGATGGAATATACCGGGACTAAACCCACCATCATTTATAAATTTTATACAGAATACATTCTCCATCAATGCCTGAAATTTGGCGGCACCCGTGACGTTTACAAAAGAGACTGTCGAAGCAGTGCCTCTTTTCAAAATAAATATCTTCCCGAGCCTGGCCTTTTCGCTGCGGAAGTTGCTCCTCGCTATGATTGAGGT
>PGXT01000302.1 GCA_002839285.1 Spirochaetae bacterium HGW-Spirochaetae-5
TTAACTTTGTACATGAATCAAAGTAATCATTTTATGGTTAGTAGTCAAGAAGTTTTTTTATACTTAATTTCGTGAATAGAAAGAAAAAGTAATGAAGCAGGAGGCGGGGGGGGATGGCCGATAACGTCTTGGCTAACTGACGTTAGCGAGTTTTTCAACTTATTTTTTTTAAAATCTTTTTGCCAGGTACTAAAAGTTTTCAGCCACATTAGGTTGCTAATGTGGCGAAGCCCAAGCCGGTACTCCGGCGCCGCTGTTAGCCTTTGTTATGTGCTGTGCCGGACATTTACGAAAAGTCTGGTGAATGCACGGACGCATGAACCAGCTATTATACATTAAAATTATATATATCCCATTTTAAATCATTAGCCATTTTGAATAATTTTGTATCCGGATTAACAGCAATGGGATGTTTTACTTCTTTAAAAAGTGGTAAATCAGATATACTGTCAGAAAAGAATGAACAGTCTTTTAAATCTACATTCCTTTCTGAAAGATATTTCATTGCTAGAGTGATTTTACCTTCGCCATAGCAATTTGGTTTTTCAAATCCTTTGATTTTATTATTTGAAATAATTCTCTTATTTGAAATTAAATAATCTGCTTCTAGATATTTAAAGAAAGGATAAGCTAGAATATAATCTTGACCTGTTATTATTACTGTATGAATATTTTTTTCTTTATGTTCTTGTATTAGATGTAGTGCTTCGGGATATATATGATGTTTTCCATTCTCATTAAAAAATATTTCTGACATTTTTTGATATAAACTAACACTTAAACCGAATGTACGTGCATAGAAATAAAAATTCATTCTATTTTCAGTAAGACTACCTTTTCTATAATGGGAATTATTATGAAGGCCAACTAAAAATTCAAATATACCACGAATATCTTTTTGTAATCTCCAGTCCATCCAAAGAGAGCTGGTATTTTTTTTTGTCAAAGTATCATCAAGATCAAAGAAAGCAATCGGTACATCGGGTACTTTAAACATCGATTTGTTTTCTCCTTTGTTGGCCAGGACGGCCGACATTTTTTTTAAGTTTGTC
>PGXT01000303.1 GCA_002839285.1 Spirochaetae bacterium HGW-Spirochaetae-5
AAATTTCCTTGCGATCCAAGTGACCTTGTTCATTTTAGAAAACGTATAGGAGAAGCTGGTATAGAAAAAATATTTGCTTATTCGGTCAGGCTTCACGGGCGTGATGCAATGAGCAAACAAGTTTTATCAGATACCACAGTTCAGGAAAACAACACCACTTATCCAACCGATGCAAAACTTGCCAAACGCATTATTGACAAAGGCACAAGAATAGCAAAACAAGAAGGTGTTATTCAGCGACAATCTTACACACGGGTAAGTAAGCAGCTATTAAGAGATACTTTTAACAGCCAGCATCCAAAAAGAAGAAAGAAAGCACAAAAAGCACAAAAAAAGTTAAACACCATCGCAGGCCGGATTCTTAGGGAATTACAGCATAAACTACCCGAAGAGATTTTACCGGATTATCAGGATGAGCTGGCCCGGTATCAAAGCGTACTGAATCAAAAGATAAGCGATAAGAATAAAATATACAGCTTGCATAAACCCTTTACAGCCTGTATTGCAAAAGGGAAAGCCCATAAAAAATATGAATATGGAAATAAGGTTGGATTGCTGTTAAATCCTAAAAATCTGGTAATCCTTGGTATTGATAGTTTTGAGGGGAATCCACACGACAGCAATACGATTGAACCGCTTTTAAGTCAAATGGAAAACAACTTCAATTACTTACCACAGGAAGTTGTTTATGACCGCGGAGGTCGAGGTAAACCCCATATTAAAGGAGTTCTAATTTCAACACCTAAACCACTTAAGAAATCGGCATCAGCATACCAAAAAAGAAAGACACGCAGGAAATTCAGGCGAAGAGCTGCAATAGAACCGGTGATAGGTCACCTTAAAACCGATTTTAGAATGGGGAAAAATTACCTTAACGGAAGAAATTCACCTAAAATTAATGCCCTGCTAGCTGCTACTGGATGGAATTTAAAGAAAATGATGGAGAAGTTGAAACAGGAACTTCTCCACCTATATCTTTTACTCAAAACAAGATATTTTTATTTTTTCTTAAATTTGAGTTCGTAAGGAACGACTA